>VSNE01000060.1 GCA_009774155.1 Lachnospiraceae bacterium | reverse complement strand
TAAAATTGATTTTCGTGCTTCTTCGTCAATTCCATGTGAAAGTATAGCATATTTGTGGTATACTTGTCCATAAAGGAGATGATTATGAAAGTCGTTGGAGTGATCGCGGAATACAACCCCTTCCATCTGGGACATGCCTTCCATCTGGCGCAGGCGCGCAGGCTGACCGGAGCCGATTATGTCATAGCCGCCATGAGCGGCAATTACGTCCAAAGAGGAGCGCCTGCTATGTTTGACAAATTTACCCGGGCCCGGGCCGCCCTGGAAAACGGAGCCGATCTGGTGCTGGAGCTGCCTCTTAGCACAGCGGCCGGAAGCGCAGAATACTTTGCGTCCGGCGCAGTCTCGCTTCTTCAGCATACCGGCGTTGTCACGGATCTGTGCTTTGGAAGCGAATGCGGAGAGCTGTCTTTGCTGGAATATCCTGCAAAAATTCTGGCAGATGAGCCTTTCGCCTACCGGGAGCTGCTGAAGCGGCTGCTCAAATCCGGCGCTCCCTATCCAAAAGCCCGGGCCGAGGCGCTGCGGCAGTATGATTCCCGTATTTCTGCGGACATCCTGAAGGAACCGAACAATCTGCTCGGCCTGGAATATTTAAAAGCCGTCAGGCGATCCGGCGGCAAAATACGGCCCCATACCATCCGGCGTATCGGCTCCGGATATCATGGACAGCAGCTTCATGATACTCATCCGGCATCCGCCGGAAGCATCCGCCGGGCCCTGCTTCAAAGCGGCGGACATTTTACGCCGGATATATGCCGGCAGCTTCCGTCCGCGGAAATTTATGTATCTTATCAGGGAAAACGTCCGGTCACAGAGGATGCTTTCTCCCTGCTGCTGCTGGAGAAATTAAGACGAATCCAGGGAGAGCCTCTGAGCCAGTACTTTGATGTGACGGAGGAGCTTTCCAACCGTATATGGAACCGCCTGGATGATTTTTTTTCTTTTTCACAGTTTACGGACCTATTAAAGACAAAAAACCTGACCAGAACTGCGGTCAGCCGCGCGCTTCTTCATATTTTGCTGAATATCCGGGAATACCGGCCCGCCGGGACGCTCCGTATTCTCGGTTTCAGAAAGGATGCCTCAGCGCTTCTGAAAGCTGTGTCCGAAAGGAGCAGCCTGCCCCTTGTTACAAATCCGGCCAAAGCAGAGCTTCCGTACGAGCAGCTCTACGCCGACAGGCTGTATGAATCCGTCCGTTCCCTGCTGCACGGTGCCGTCTACCAGAATGAATACCGGAGAAAAATGCTTGTCATATAGAGGAGAGCTGTTTTGAAAAACTATATCTGGAACCTGTTTACCCGCTTTGTGGAGATGATCTCCCGTACCCATACCTTTCATGCGCATTTCAGTCTCCTGTTTACCATAGGAGCCATGACTGCCGCAACCTTTTTGTCCGGCCTGTACCATCATCTGAATCCGTTAGGCTCTGTAAATGTGGGACTGATTTATATTCTGACGATCATACTCATATCCTATCATACAGACAAATACCGCTATGGGATTCTTGCCGCCATATTCAGTGTGTTCTGTATTAATTACCTGTACACCTATCCCTTTTACGAATTTAATTTTATGATGGCAGGATATCCGTTCACGTTTCTTGTCATGTATCTTATCTCCATACTGACCAGCGCCACCACCTTCCGGATCAAGGATCAGGCGCGGAAAATCAACGAAAGCGAAAAGCTGATCATGGAGGCAGAGAAGGAAAAGCTCCGCGCCAATCTTCTGCGCGCCGTTTCCCATGATCTGCGGACGCCGCTTACCAGTATGATCGGAGCCAGCTCCTCCTATCTGGAGAATGAGGATTCGCTTCCCGCCCCGGAAAAGAGAGAACTGATTTCCCAGATCTATTCAGATGCCAACTGGCTGCTCCATATGGTGGAAAATCTTCTGTCTGTCACACGGATCACCGATAACGGGGCTAATGTACTGAAAAAATCTCCAGAGCCTGTGGAGGAGGTTTTGTTCGACGCCATATCAACCGCCAAAAAACGGTACCCGGATCTTCAGGTTCACGTTTTCATACCCGATGATTTTCTCGTTGCCCCTATGGATCCTCTGCTCATTAAGCAGGTCATCCTGAATCTGCTGGAAAATGCCTATTTTCACGCTCACAGCATCAGGCCTCTGGAATGCCGCTTAAACGGCGCTTCAGACTCTGTCTGCATTCATGTCCGGGATTACGGCGCAGGCATCTCCTCCGAAAGGCTGGATGAAATTTTTAACGCGGTCCCCTCCGCCCCGTCTTCTGCCTCTGACACAAGAAAAGGAATGGGAATCGGACTGTCCATCTGCAAAGCGATCGTGACAGACCACGGCGGCGGCATCCATGCGCTGAATCATTCCGATGGGGCAGAATTTTATTTTACATTGCCAAAGGAGGATATACGCATTGAATCAGAAGATTAAAATACTGGTCATTGAAGATGAGAAAAATATTCTGAGTTTTATTACCTCTGTTCTGACTGCCCAGCAGTATCAGGTAATTCCTGCCTCCACGGGAAGGGACGGACTGTCCCAGGCTGCTTCCCAGTGTCCGGATCTGATTCTTTTGGATCTGGGGCTTCCCGACATGGACGGCATGAATATTATTAAAAAAGTAAGGGCGTGGACCAGCGTCCCCATTATCGTCATCTCTGCCCGCACTCAGGAGGATGACAAGGTGCAGGCGCTGGACAACGGAGCCGATGATTACATCACCAAGCCCTTCGGAAACCCTGAACTGCTGGCGCGTATCCGGACCGCGCTGCGGCACAGCAACCGGATGCAGACCGACGACCCGCTTGCGCTGCGTCCCTATCGTTCCGGAAATCTCCATATTGACTTTGAAAAGCATCTGGTCACACGGGACGGACAGGAAATTCATCTGACTCAGAATGAGTTCAAAATTGTCGCCCTGCTGGCCAAAAACTGCGGCAGAGTTCTGACTTATGATCGTCTGATTGAACATATATGGGGACCCTATTCGGAAAATGACAATACCATTCTCCGTGTAAATATGGCCAATATCCGCCGGAAGCTGGAGCCTAATCCGGCTGAACCTATCTATATTTTTACGGAAATCGGAATCGGCTACCGAATGGCCGAGGAGGACTGAGCTCCAAAACAAAACAAGGCCCCTCCGGGATACAGGATGTTCAGGAAACCTGCGCCCGGAGGGGCCTTGCCGTAAAACTGCCGGACGCGCCATTCCCATGCGGATTGTTTATGGAGGCTTACGCATGGACATCCGACTTTATTTTGTGCATCACTGCCTGAGATTCATCATGTTCAAAAACCTGTAAAACAGGTTTTTCACCGGCGCGGCGCTCGTCAAATACTTATGCAAGCATACTGCTGCCCGCGCAAAAAGCCCGCTCACCCACAAGCCGACATTTCAAGACAGAATGCGCCATTTCATTCCGTCTGTTGGATGTAAAGCCCTGTCCGGAAGCTCATCTCATATGTCAAGCAGGTTTCCTGGCTTACGGATACCAGCGTCTGTCCTCCCCTTCTCGCACGTATCATTGGGTTATGCAATGGGATACTGAGGACAGGCTCTCCGAATACAGTGACCGGATCGTTCAGGATTCTCACCTGATTCCCTCTTCATACTTTTTAAGCATGCACTTGACACAGCGTTCTCTGCACATATTTTATTATATGCCTTGTCAAAGGGCCTGTCAAGCAGTTCTGAACCTGAATAAAACGTCTCAAGGTTCTGATCAGATTTCTGTCTCTTCCTCCTCTTTCCCGGAAGGAACATATTTACGAAAGCAATGCTGGAACAGATAACTGTTCAGCCATGCAGTCAGCCCCGGTCCCAGCAGAATCCATACCGGCAGAGTGGATAAAAACAATCCTGTATTCAGAAGAAGCGTCATAAACGGAGCTGCCGTAATGATCAGCGCCAGCAGAAAAATATGCAGATTCCCCGCTGCCATCAGCCAGGCATTTTTCATCGTATTCCATACTGTATTCTCAAACCGCGCCTGTACCGGATAGACAAACAGCGCCTCCATCAGCCAGATAAAAGTAAACATCAGACTGGCTCCATGGAAAAATACTCTCATTGTTTCCGGCATTCCTCCCACAATGATCCAGTAAAATCCAACCAGCGCCCCAAAAGCGCAGAGAATCAGATGAATCAATGTTGACTTTTTAAAATTCTCCCTGAACGCACGGAAAAAACCGGAAACAATCTTCCCTTCCTCATTCCTCACCATGCGAAGCGTCATCGTATAAAGCGCCGCCGTAGACGCTCCTATCGTCGCCAGCGGAAACGAACAGACCAGCCAGAGAATGCTGACTCCCAGCAACGCCGCAAAACGCTCCAGCGCCCGCCCCACCGGCCCGTCCAGCGAAAATATGCCTCTCATAAGCTTCTCCTAATTCTTAAAGCTGTGAATCGGAGCAGGAATTCTTCCGCCGCGGTTTACAAATCTGTCGCAGGAATAAGGGTTGACCGGCATAACCGGCGCATAGCCTAAAAGACCGCCGAATTCAACCATATCGCCCACACCCTTTCCGATGACCGGAATCAGACGGACTGCCGTGGTTTTCTGGTTCACCATCCCAATCGCCATCTCGTCCGCAATAATACCGGAAATCGTCGCTTCCTTTGTGTCTCCCGGAATTGCTATCATATCCAGCCCGACAGAGCAGACGCAGGTCATGGCTTCCAGCTTCTCCAGCGTCAGCGCGCCTGCCTGAACCGCATGAATCATCCCCTGATCTTCGCTGACCGGGATAAATGCGCCGCTTAAACCGCCCACATAGGAGGAGGCCATAACACCGCCCTTTTTCACCTGATCATTTAAAAGCGCCAGCGCCGCCGTCGTACCCGGGGCGCCCGCATATTCCAGTCCTATCTCCTCCAAAATCTCTGCCACACTGTCTCCGACAGCCGGTGTGGGAGCCAGGGAAAGATCGATAATGCCAAATGGGATTCCAAGCCGTCTGGATGCCTCCTGAGCCACCAGCTGACCGACACGGGTTACTTTAAAGGCAGTCTTTTTAATCGTCTCGCACAATACTTCAAAGTTTTCTCCGCGTACTTTGGAAAGCGCCGTTTTTACAACTCCCGGCCCGCTGACGCCTACATTGATAACGGCATCCCCCTCCGTCACCCCATGGAAGGCTCCCGCCATGAACGGATTATCGTCCGGCGCATTGCAGAATACAACCAGCTTTGCACAGCCGAGAGAATCCTTATCCTTTGTAAGCTCTGCCGTCTCCTTAATAATCTCTCCCATCAGCCTCACTGCATCCATATCAATACCTGTCTTTGTGGAGCCCACATTCACAGAGCTGCATACCCGTTCCGTCCGGGACAGGGCCCGGGGGATCGCGCGCATCAAAAGCTCATCGCTCCTGGTTATCCCTTTCGACACAAGTGCGGAAAACCCGCCGAGAAAATTCACTCCAACAATCTCCGCCGCCCGATCCAGTACCATAGCCAGCTCTACATAATCCCCGGGAGTCTTACACGCAGCTCCCCCCACCAGCCCAATCGGAGTCACGGATATCCGTTTATTCACAATCGGAATCCCGTACTGGGCTTCGATAGCCTGACCGGTGGACACCAGATCCTTTGCAGTTGACGTAATCTTGTTGTAGATATTTTTTTTCAATGTTTCCAGATCGGAGGCAATGCAGTCTAACAAACTGATGCCCAGTGTGATGGTACGAACATCCAGGTTCTCCTGCTCTATCATTTTATTAGTCTCAAGTACCTCGCTGATATTTATCATAGCCTCTCCCTCCCGCAGTCTCTGTTCTTTGTTCCCTGCGCTGCTCCTATACTCTGTGCATCATATTAAATATATCTTCATGCTGGCAGCGGATAATAACCCCGATATCTTCGCCCAGTTTCTCCAGATCCCCGGACATATCCGTTATATCCTCTGTCTTTGCCGCATCCACAATCATCATCATATTAAAATATCCATTTACAATGGTCTGGGAAATATCCAGGATATTTACCTGATTTTCTGCCAGATAGGCGCATACCTTTGCAATAATACCTACAGCATCATGTCCTACTACGGTAATAATAAATTTGTTCATTCTGATCTCCTCCCAATCTTTCTGACATTAAAACGTACATATCTCTGAACAGCATTCCCGGCTCGCTACCTGGATATCAAAATCACCCGGCTCATACTTCACCGGGGCCATCTGAATTTCCAGCTTCACTGTCTCATACGCCAGCTCTGCATAATTATTTTCCTTGCTTAAATGTCCCAGATAGATTCTCTTGATATTATCATGGAGAATCCGGCACAGAAGCTGCCCTGCGCTCTCATTGGACAGATGTCCCCGATCTCCCAGGATTCTCTGCTTCAAAGGATAGGGATAAGGGCCTACCTGAAGCATCTGAATATCGTGATTCGCTTCCAGAAGAAGCACATGAAGTCCCTTTAAGTGCTCCACTATGTAATCATCATAAAATCCCATATCCGTAGCGACTGCCGCGCTTTTCTCCCCGCTCCGGAACCTGTAGGCCACAGGCTGCGCCGCGTCATGGGAGATACGAAACGGCTCTATGTCCATATCCCCTATCTGAAAATGCTTATCCGCATGTACCACATGATACAGCGCCTGATCGATAGTCCCGAGACCGGACATTTTCTTCATCTGGCTGATCGTCCCCTCGGTTGCATAGATGGGAAGTCCGTATTTCCGTGCCAGAACTCCCGCGCCTTTAATATGATCCAAATGCTCATGAGTAATTAAAAGCCCCTGAATATCCTTTCCTTCCACCTGCAGTTCCTTAAGTCCTGCCTCAATCCGTTTTGCACTGATTCCCGCATCCACCAACAGATGCGTATTTTCACTGCCTGTATAGATACAGTTTCCACTGCTTCCGCTGGCAATACTGCACAATCTCATTTACTGACTCATCCTTCTATCTGCCTGACGGCAGGCATCTTCCGCCGTCCCGTTGTTATCAATTATAAACTGACATCTGTTTAAAAACTCTTCGTGTGTCCTCTGGCTGCTGAAAATCTGGCTCACACGCTCATCACTGTAGCCCCTTGAGCCTTTCAGCCTGGCCCGCCTTTTTTCTTCATTCGTATAAATATACCATGTTTCGTCGCAGAATGCATCATAATTTTCTTCCAGAAACAACGCCGCTTCCACAACTGCGTATTGCCGGCCGTCTGCTTCTGCCTGTGCAATACGCCTTAAAATCTCCTTTTTTACCTGCGGATGCACAATCGCGTTCAGTCTTTGGAGCTTTTTCTGATCCGCAAACACGACAGAACCTAAGATTTTCCGATCAATTCTTCCGTCCTTTGACAAAACCTCTGCTCCAAACTCTTCAAGAATCTGTTTATAAGCTGCCTCTCCCGGTTCCATGACCTCATGTCCCACCGTATCCGCTAAAATTACCTCCGCATGATACACCCTCTGTAAATATTCCAGCACCGTGCTTTTCCCTGCGCCGACTCCTCCGGTCACTCCGATAATCCTCATCTACTTTGCCTCATACCAGTTATTTCCCCGGTGCATATCAATCTCCAGCGGAACCTTAAGCTCTGCCGCCTGCTGCATCTCTTCCGTCAGAATCTGCTCCACCCGCCCGGCTTCCTCCAGAGGGGCTTCAACCAAAAGCTCGTCATGCACCTGTAAAATCAGCCGGGATTTCAGTCCTTCCTCCTGCAGCCGGTCATGAACGCGCACCATGGCAATTTTAATAATATCTGCGGCCGTACCCTGAATCGGAGAATTCATCGCCACACGTTCCCCGAAGGAACGCTGCATAAAATTAGAGGATTTCAGCTCCGGAACCGGCCTGCGTCTGCCGTACATGGTCGCTGCATATCCCTGTTCCTTTGCCCCCGCCACCAGTCCGTCCAGAAATCCTTTAATGCCGGGATACGTCTCAAAATACCGCTCAATATATTCCTTCGCCTCTTTTGTAGAAATGCTCAGATCCTGAGAAAGTCCAAAGGAGCTGATGCCATAGACAATTCCGAAATTCACCGCCTTCGCATTCCTTCTCTGAAGGCTTGTCACCTCCTCAAACGGCACATGAAATACCTGGGAAGCCGTAATCCGGTGAATATCCTCAGCCTGCTGATATGCCTCGATCAGCTTCTGATCCCCGGACATGTGCGCCAGCACGCGAAGCTCGATCTGAGAGTAGTCCGCATCCACAAACACACATCCCTCGTCGGGTATAAATACTTTTCGGATCAGCCGTCCCAGCTCCATACGCACCGGTATATTCTGAAGATTCGGCTCTGTGCTGCTGATTCTTCCGGTAGCCGTTATCGTCTGATTAAAATTACTGTGAATCCTTCCGTCCTCCGCAATACAGCCGGAGAGACCATCCGCATAAGTAGATTTTAATTTGGTAAGCTGCCGGTACTCCAGAATGTCTTTTACAATCGGATATTCCGGCGCCAGCTTATCCAGCACCTCTGCAGACGTAGAATATCCCGTCTTCGTCTTCTTTCCGTTGGGAAGCCCCAGCTTATCAAACAGAATAGTTCCAAGCTGCTTCGGAGAATTAATATTAAAGGCTTCCCCCGCCGCCGTATGAATCTGCCGCTCCAGCTCCTCTATCCTGCCAATGAGCGCATCCCCGTAAGCCTTCAGCGCATCCCCGTTTACCCGGATGCCTGCCCGCTCCATATCATACAGAGTAAATACTAACGGCATCTCTATCTCTTCAAACAGCCGTTTCATCCCCATCTTCTCCAGCTTTTCCACAAGACCGGGAACCTTTTTCCAGGTGGTCAGCGCCGCATAAGGCTTTCCCAGATCTTCATGGGCATAGCTGCTCATCAGAGGATTCACCAGATAAGCCGCAATCTCTATATCAAATAAATGTCTTCTGTTCTTCGGCCCGATATATTTTAATATTTTTTTCACATCAGACACAGCGCAGAAGGGAACCTTCTCCACCACCTGTTCCAGACGGCTTAAAAGATAGTCCTCTGTCAGAAAGCCTTCTGCCGCAATATAATAAACCTCTGTCCCGGAAAGCGCCAGGGAAAGCCCTGCTTCCTCCGGCTGTCGGCAAAGCTCAAATGCAATCCGTTCCCCCTGCTCCGCCTTTTTCAATATTTCCTCCGCTTCGCCGAAATCTGTAATCCTCTTTGCCTCCGGTTCTGCCAGAACCATCTCTTCCGTCCGTTCAAAGCGTTCCAAAAGCTTCTTAAAATTCAGCTTTCGGCACCATTCATAAGCCTCCGGAGTATACAGTGCCGAAAGCCTTGCCTTCTCCCAGTCAAATTCCACCGGGACGTCCACGCAGATTGTTGCCAGCTTTTTACTCATGACCGCCATATCATAATGACTGCGGAGCGCTTCTTTTGCACGGTTGGGTTTAATCTCCTCCACATGGGTATAGGCATTCTCAATGTTTCCATAAGCCGCAATCAGGCTTGTTGCCGTCTTCTCTCCGATTCCCGGCACTCCCGGGATATTATCGGAGGAATCCCCCATCAGGGCTTTCAGCTCAATAATCTGCAGAGGAGTTACCCGGTAGGCGCTCAGCACATCCTCAGCATAATAATTTTCAATCTCCGTCACTCCGCGCTTTGTTTTCGGCATCCGAATCATGATTTTATCCGTTGCAATCTGAAGCAGATCCCTATCTCCGGATACAATCACCACATCCATTCCTTTTGCTTCGCTCTTCCTTGCAACTGTGCCCAGCAGATCGTCGGCTTCATAACCCTCCAGCATTAAAAGCGGAATTCCCATGGCCGAAAGCAGTTCCTTCAGCACCGGAACCTGCTCTCTCAGTTCATCGGGCATCCCCTTTCTCGTGCCTTTATATGCCTCATACATCAGATGACGGAAGGTGGGCGGCTGTAAATCAAAAGCGACTGTCAGATATTCCGGCTTCTCCTCATCCAGAATCCGGAGCATAATATTCAGGAAACCATAGATGCCGTTTGTATGCAGTCCTTCCGCATTCGTGAGATCCGGCACTCCGTAAAATGCCCGGTTAATTATACTGTGTCCATCTATCAATACGATTTTTTCACCCATCAGAAAAACCACCTTATCATCATATAAAACAGGACCATGGTCGCCGCCGCCCGAAGCAGAAAGGCGTACATCCCCAGAAAATGCTCGTCTCTTAAATCCTCCTCTGAATTTGCAAGAGAATCCTGCACCAATGTCCGGTAATCGATCTTCTCCTCTGCACCGTCCAGCTGACGGATTCCTGCAAAGACAGTGGAGTAGACCTCCAGTTCCTCATAGCATTCCGGACAGTGGCGGACATGCCGGACGAATTCCTCTTCTTCCTTTTCTTCCAGTTCGCCGTTGATATATGGCACCAGCAGACGCTGCGTTTCCTTACAGTTCATAGCCATACTCCTGCTTTCTCACATTTTGACTTCATTATAGCGAAGGAATGGAAGGAATGCAAGGCAGTTTTATACGCAGCCTGTTTACCTTTTAACCTGTATAATAAAAAATACGGAAACTCAAGAATCACGAAGGGTTTGGTCCCAGCATTCCCAGCTTAAAGTGCTTTCTGCAAAGAGCCATATAATCACCGTTGCTGCCCAGCATAAACTGCTCCCCTTCTCTGACAATGCCGTTTTCGTTATATCTGGCATTACAGGTCGCCTTTTTCCCGCACCAGCAGACAGTCTTTAATTCCTTCACACAATCCGCAATGGCAATCAAACGCTCGCTTCCGGGAAACAGCCGGTTCTGAAAATCCGCCCGGAGTCCGTAGCATATTACTGACACATTTAAAAAATCCACAATATCTGACAAAAAGTCCACCTGCTCCGGTTCGGCAAACTGCGCCTCGTCCACAATGATGCAGTAGTACTGCTGTATTTCCTCTTCTGTGTATTTTACAAGATCCTCCAGAAATACACATGCTTCCTCCAGACCGATTCTGGAACGAACCTTTGCCTCTCCATCCCTTGTATCCACCTTCGGCTTGCAGAGCAGCGCTTTCTTCCCTGCCTCTTCATAATTAAATCTTGTCATCAGTGCATTTGCTGTCTTGGAGCTCCCCATGGCTCCATAGTAATAATATAATTTTGCCATCTCTCTTTTCCTCTTTAACAAAAAACGTCAAATCACGGATTACAACGATTTGGCGTATAGAATCCGTGCAGGAGACGGAACCTGAACCCGCGCGGGGTTATCCCCGCCAGATTTTAAGTTCCATGGATATCGTTCACTGCCTGTCCCGGGGCTGCCAAATATATCAGAATCTGTC
>VSNE01000006.1 GCA_009774155.1 Lachnospiraceae bacterium | reverse complement strand
GAGAGAGATTGATATTAATGATCAATTAAAAATGCACAGGATCCAAAAGGATGATCCTGAATTAGAAAGTGCTTATACGGAATACACAAAAATGGATATGTTATTGAGAAATCATAGAGATGTTCCAGAATTGAGGCAGTGGGAAGAATCATTAAATGATAGAAACTCTGAGATATTTGTGTTGACGAAATCTTACTTGCAAACCTACTATCTGGCGCTAGCAAGATATTATAAAGTTCTCAAATCGGATGGTGGGAGTATATACGATGAAATATTTGCGTTAAACAGAAGAATAGAGACGCATTTCCCTATCAGTACGAATGAAGTATTTAGGGCACGTATGCTTTATTCTGACTTTGGTAAAACAGTAGACGATAAATGGCAAGGAATTGATGTGTCTGATCTTAGAGACATCATAGACAAAATGATAAATGAAGGAGGCTTAAAAGAGCATGAGCGTTAGTGAAGACAAAATCAATGAGGTGACAAGAAGAGCACAGGAAAATGCGAACCTTATTTGGAATGCAGCAAACTCTCTTTTCGGAGCATATAAGCCGCATGAGTATGGATTAGTAATCCTTCCTATGTGTGTAATTAAGAGATTTCACGATTGCCTTGAAACAAAGAAGGAAGGCAGTAGTAAAACACGTCATGAGGAAGTTCTGGAAGCATATAAGCAATATTCTAATTTTGGACCGATGGCAGCAGACTTTCTAAAAGAAGCTGCTGGTTATCAATTCTATAATACAAGCAAATATACATTTGATCTGCTTGCTGCGGATGCAGAAAACATAGCAGATAACTTTATGGATTTCTTGAATGGATTTTCTGACAACGTAAAGGACATTCTTTCAAGAATGGGCTTTTACGGTCAGGTTGAGCGCATGAAAGAGGCTAAGCTCTTATATCAGATTATCCTTGACTTCAATGCTAAGGATATGAATATGAGCAAGTATTCGTCCGTTGATATGGGATATATTTTCGAGAATCTGGTTCAGAGATTTTCAGAGTCATATGATGAAGAAGCAGGAGCCCATTTCACAAGCCGCGACATCATTTATTTAATGTGCGATCTGTTGGTGACCAATTATAAGTTTGATATGGATGAATCAGGTATACACTGTACTGTTTATGACATGACAATGGGCACTAGTCAGATGCTGACTTGTATGGAAGAAAGATTGCATCAATTGGACGAAAAGGCTAATGTAACAACATTTGGTCAAGAGATTAATCCGTTTACAATGGGCATTGCTGTAGCGGACACTATTATTCATGGCGGGGATCCGGACAATATGAAATTCGGAGATACTCTGTCAGATGACCAGTTTAGCGGATTTAAATTTGATTTTTGCATCAGCAATCCGCCGTTTGGAATTGACTGGAAAAGAGAAGCACCTGTGGTGGAGATGGAGTATAAAAAAGGTGAGGCAGGGAGATTTGCCCCTGGCTTACCGAGTAAAAGCGATGGTCAGATGCTGTTTATGTTGAATGGAATATCAAAGCTTAAAGATGGAAGTGGAAAGATGGCCATTATACAAAATGGTTCATCATTATTTACTGGTGACGCTGAATCGGGACCAAGTAATATCAGGCGATATCTGATAGAAAATGACTGGTTGGATGCCATTGTTCAATTACCTAAGGAGAGTTTCTATAATACTGGTATTGCAACTTACATATGGATTATAGATAAGGAAAAGCCAGTTCGTAATCCGGGAAAAGTATTACTAATAGATGCTAGTCAGTGTTATGAAACGAGAAGGAAGCCTATAGGAAACAAAAAGGATGATATTACAGCTGAATGTCGAGATATTATTGTTCAAGCATACGGAGAATATCGGGATGGGAAGTATAGTGCAGTATTATCCGATGGAAGAACAAATGTGATATGTAAGAGCAAAGTGTTAAATTCTCTGTCATTGGGGTATAGTAAAATAACAGTAGAGAGTCCTCAGTTAGATGAACATGAGAACATAATATATAAAAAAAATAGACCAGTTGCAGACACTTCTCTAAGAGACTATGAAAATGTGCCACTGGATGAAGACATTGACGAGTATTTTGTAAAGGAGGTTTTACCCTATCGAAAAAATGCATGGATAGATAAAGCCAAAACAAAGGTTGGATATGAAATACCATTCACGCATCTTTTCTATGAGTATGAAGAGTTGGAATCGGCAGATAAGATTGCTTCAAGAATAAAACGGCAGGAACAATCGATTAAGGAAAAATTAAGAAGCCTATTTGGAGATGGTGGTGAAGTAGATGAATAACCTGATTATGAAAGATAGCGAAGTTGACTGGATTGGAGCAATTCCAAGTGCGTGGGATACTTATGCATTACATCAGTTGGTGGGAATCGTCAAGAACAAGAATAAAGATTTAAATGAAAACAATCTATTGTCTTTAAGTTATGGGAAGATAAAAAGAAAAGATATAAACTCTCCAGATGGATTGCTTCCAGCATCTTTTGATGGATATAACATTATTGAAGATGGAGATATTGTTCTCAGATTGACCGATTTGCAAAACGATCATACAAGTTTAAGGGTTGGACTCGCTAAAGAAAGGGGTATAATTACTTCAGCGTATGTAACGATACGACCGTTTGATTATGAATTAGCTGGTTTCATATATTACATTCTTCATGCCTTTGATTTGAAAAAGGGATTCTATGGCATGGGATCGGGAGTGCGTCAGGGACTGAATTATGGAGAGATAAAGAGCCTAAAAATTGTTTTACCGCCCAAGGAAGAAATAAGTCCAATTGTTAATTATCTTGACAGTAAGATAGATGACATAGATCAATTGATGGATGAAACAGAGAATAATATTGAAGATTATGAAAAATGGAAGGTATCAATCGTCTTTGATACAATTTCAAAAGGAATTCAAAGAGATGAATTTATACAAACAAATTCAGAGAAATATAATAGGATACCGGCTGGGTGGGATTTGCTAAAATTTAAATATCTTCTGAACATTAAATCTGGCGATGCCATCAGAAGTGAAGACATAACCGAAGAGGGAAAGTGTCCTGTATATGGCGGAGGAGAACGAATAGGTTATACTGAGCGATGCAATTGCACAAAAGGAAATATATTAATTGGAAGAGTGGGCGCAAGATGCGGTTATACGACTATTTTAACAAAGGATTCTTGGGCGAGTGATAATGCTTTGATTGTAGAGTCCAAAATAAATAGCCAATATTTATATTACATGTTAATGGCGGCGAATCTAAATACATTAAATACATCAAATGCGCAGCCACTGATAACAGCAACAAAAGTCAAGAATTGCTATGTTCCCTACACAAGTAATACAGATGAACAGAAGGAGATAGTTAGTTTTTTAAATGAAAAGTGCATAGCTATAGATGCTTTGATTGAAGAGAAACAAAGATTGTTAAGTGATCTTGAAAAATACAAGAGATCATTAGTTTTCGAATCAGTAACAGGAAAGCGAAAGGTGGTGTAATCTATGGCAGATAACGAAAAGCAGTTTGAATCTGACATTGAAGCATACCTTATTTCAAAGGATGGTGGATGGAAGAAGTCAACAGATGAAGCATATCGCAATGTAGATGCCATTGATATTGATACGCTTTGCGCATTTGTGGAAAACACCCAAAAGTTGGCATGGACTCAGTTTGTAAAGCGCAGCGGAAATGTGGATCCAAAGAATAAATTCCTAAAGGTTACTGAGGATGCTATTATGTCTGCAGGATTAGTTAATGTTCTCAGACATGGTTTTAAATACCGCGGAATAGAGTTTAAAGTTTGTTTCTTCAATCCAGAATCCGGCTTAAATGAACTGGCAAGGACAAGATACTCACAGAATATTTGTCATTGTGTCCGTCAGTGGCATTATTCCAAACAAAATAATAATAGCGTGGATATGATGCTTGCTGTGAATGGTATCCCCGTTATAGCGATAGAACTGAAGAATCAGCTCACTGGGCAAAGCGTTGACGATGCTATGGAGCAATGGATGACCAGTCGCGATAAACGAGAAACCGCATTTATGTTTAATCATAGAATCCTTGTGTTCTTTGCAGTGGATCTTTATCATGCCATGATGACAACAAAGCTTGATGGAGATAAGACCGTGTTCCTGCCTTTTAACCAAGGCTCCAACGGTGCCGGTAATGATGGCGGAGCAGGGAATCCGAAGGCTGAAGAGGGTAAGTATGCCGTTTCATATCTTTGGGAAGAAATTTGGCAGAAAGATAAACTGCTCGACATACTTCAGAAGTTTATCAGCTACCGGCAAGAAAAGAAAAATTCGCTTGGGACTGACGCAATAAATACAGTTATTTTCCCACGATACCATCAGTTGGATGTCGTGAGAAAAATGATTGATGATGTTACGGAAAAGGGTCCCGGCCACAATTATCTTATTCAGCATAGTGCCGGATCCGGGAAGTCTAACAGTATCGCTTGGACGGCATATAGACTTGCAAGTCTGCATAAAGACGATATGCCTATGTTCAATTCTGTCATCATTGTTACAGACAGAAAAGTTCTGGATTCTCAGCTTCAGGCAACAATAGGGGGATTCGATCATACAATTGGAAGTGTTGTTCTTATAGATGACAAGAAAAGATCAAAGGATCTTCTGAAAGCTATCGAGGATGGAAAGAGAATAATAGTTACGACACTTCAGAAATTCCCTGTTATTTATGGAATGATTGGCGATACAAGGGGCAAGCATTTTGCTGTAATTGTAGATGAGGCGCATTCCAGTCAGACGGGACAGAGTGCGGCAAAGCTTAAAGCCGGGCTTGCGGACACGACAGATGCTGTGGGGGAATTGGTTGATTTTACAGGGGTGGGCATAGAAGAGCTCCAGAGTGAACAGGAAAAAACGTTTGCAAAACGGATTATGATGTATGCAAATGCAATCTTAAAACAGGAAGATGAAGATGATGCTCGAGAAGACCGTATATTGGAAGAAATGGTCAGCGCAGGGAAGCATAAGAATCTTAGTTTCTTTGCATTTACTGCAACGCCGAAGGACAAAACGCTGGAAATATTCGGCGATGAATGGCAGGATGGATCATTTCATCCGTTCCATATCTATAGCATGAGGCAAGCTATTGAGGAAGGCTTCATTATGGATGTGCTTGCGCATTATACTACTTACAAGACCTGCTACAAGATAGCTAAAAATACAGCAGATAATCCGGATATTCCAGAATCCCAAGCAGCCAAGTTGATTCGTCGTTATGCGGAACTTCATCCGTATAACATACAACAGAAGGCGGCTATTATTGTCGAGACATTTCGGGAGATAACGAGGAAAGCCATTAAGGGCAAAGGTAAGATGATGGTTGTTACATCATCAAGACTCGCTGCGGTAAGATACTTAAAGGCAGTTCAGGCTTATATCAAAGAAAAGGGCTATGAGGATATGTTTGTAATGATAGCCTTTTCAGGGATTGTAAAAGATCCCGATGATCCGAACAGTCCGGACTATTCGGAGAGTGGATTGAACATTGATCCTGATGGGAATCATGTGTCGGAGGCACAGACCAAGAGTGTGTTCCATGATCATGGTGATGTCCTGATTGTTGCGGAAAAGTATCAGACAGGATTTGATGAGCCGCTCCTTCATACTATGATTGTTGATAAGAAGCTTAGAGATATTAAGGCTGTTCAGACACTGAGCAGGCTTAACCGTATTCATCCCGATAAAGAAGATACCTATATCTTAGACTTTGTAAATACAAACGAAGAAATACAAGAAGCGTTTCAAGGGTTCTATACAGAGACAAGCCTTGAATCTGAGATCAATGTTGACCTGATATACAAGACAAAAGATCAGCTTAGAGATTTCCACATCTATAACGATGACGATGTGAAGAAAATTGCTGAAATCTATATTGATCCGAATAATAAAAACAGCGGTGTGGTTCAGGCAAAGATATCTAATTCACTTATTGTGGTTGCAGAAAAATACAATGAGCTGGATGAGCAACAGAGATATCAGTTCAGGAGAACCGTCAGGTCGTTTGTCAGATGGTTCAATTATGTGCAGCAGGTGGTAAGGACTTTTGATATTGAAATGCAGAATGAATATACATTCTGTCGGTATTTGATGAAACTGTTGCCGCCGGATCAAAAGGATAAATGGAATCTTGATAATAAGGTTAGATTGGAATATTACAAGTTACAGCATACTTTTTCCGGACAGATCACTCTCAATAAAAATACTTCTGGAGAGTATGAGGCTGCTAAAATGAAGAAAAACGGCAGTATGAAAGAGAAAAAGAGTCCGTTTGATGAGATTATCGAGAAATTCAATGAGGCCTTTGCCGGGGATATTACGGAGGCTGACCGTATTATTATCGGAAACCTTCAAAAAATGCTGGAAGATAATCCTCAGCTTGCGAAATCCGCAAAACAGGATACGCAGCAGATGTTTATGCAGAGCATCTTTCCGAAGATCTTTGGGGAGACTGCGAGGAAAGCCTTTAAGGATAGTAACGCAACATATCAGTCTTTGTTTACAGATGCTATGAAGTATACACAGATAATGATGGCGATGGCAGAGGTACTGTTCAGAGAATTACAGAAGAAGTAAAGGAAATTGATTATGGATGTAGGACAGAGATTTCTTGTTGTCCGTTTTGGGACGAACATAGTGGCAAATTGCATAGAGAAGCATCAGGAAGTCATCCAATCTAAAGGATATTGTTGGTTTGGAAAGATAGGGGTGGTTCCATCAAAGAAAACACTTGATGAAATGATGGCGTTGGATAATCCGATGATTATGCTATATACGAGAAATCACGCCTATGAATGTGCGTTATTAGAGGTGACAACAGAAAAGCCTAAAGATGGATATCCTGAATATTATGAGAGAGAATTATTTAATCGGGGGCGATATCCTAAGAGTTACTATAAAATTACATCCATTACAGAGATTCCAATAGGTGAGCTGGCAAAATATATAGTGGTCAGTAGTCAAAATGCTTTAATGAATACTCTGAACAAGTCGATGTCATCATATTTCTATGCAGAGTATCCAGATAAGGATGCGCAAAGAAAGGAGCCATCCGATTTAAAAGCATTGACATTGAAGAATTCAAAAAAGCTGTTTCCAATAAATGAATGCAGATATCAAAAAGCAGGAAAATGCACATTAAGGGGTTTTGTTAATTATCAATATGAATGTGAAAGACCAAGTACGTGCATGAGACAGAAAAGATAAAAAGATAGGCGTCTCCACAGCGGAGCCGCCTTTTCTGTATATCAATCTTTACGGTAGAATTCTGTAGTGTATCCATCTGCCCTTAAGTTGATACTCGGGAACCACGGCGGAGCCTGTCCCATAATATCGCAGATATCCTGATATTTTATATCTGGACGGCACTCTATGATAACTTCATCGTGTACGTGACCGACGATGAACATTTCAGAGAGATTTCGGATGGCATAGCAGAGAAGGTCGCGGGCGATGGCCTGAACGATGTTCTCAACAAACTTGGGGCCATAGCTCTCAATGCGGCACCAGTGCTTCTGGCTGTCTGTGCCCATGTAGCTGACGGATTCGCTGCCGAACTGGTTTATGCACATCTGGGGTTTCACATAGGAGAGCCTGCGGCCGGAGGGGAGCCATATAAATAACATACCGGATGTCCATTCAAAGGTGACACAGCCGACGGATGATTTCAGGTGCAGCTTGACGGCCTTTTTCACGGCGGCATCTACATCCCACCAATATTTGGTAATTTTCGGGTTGGACTCACGCCATTTATCAACAATCGGCTGAAGTTCATCCTCTGTCAGTCCCTGATCCAGGGCACCCATAGCTTTCATGGCACCAACACCGCCGCCGTATCCGAGGGCAAGTTCAGCGACCTTTCCCTTCTGCCTTAAATGGGAGTTCCTGCCGTGCTTTTCAACTGGCACATGGAACATCTGTGAGGCGGAAGCGCAATAGATGTCGCCATTATCGGCAAATACCTTGATACGCCACTCTTCACTTGCGAGATAAGACAGGATCCTGGCTTCGATAGCGCTGAAGTCCGATACAATATACTGGTAGCCGGTTTTCGGTATCAATGCGGTACGGATGAGCTCTGACAGTACCCCGGGAATATTGTCATAAAGAAGATGGAGCATCTCATAATCGCCTGACTTGACTAAGTTACGTGCCTCTTTGAGATCCGGAAGGTGGTTCTGCGGGAGGTTCTGCAGTTGTATGTTGCGTCCGGCGAAGCGGCCGGTCCGGGTAGCACCGTAGAACTGGAAGAGCCCGCGGCACCGGCCGTCGTTACAGACGGAGTTCTGCATGGCCTGATATTTTTTGACGCTGGATTTTGCTATCTGCTGTCTGAGTCTGAGCACATCTGCTATGTCTTCAGGGACTTCCTCGATGAGAGCTCTTACGTCTTTCTTGCCCAGGCTTTCGGCATTGATCCCCTTATTTTTCAGCCAGGCTTTCAGCTGTGCGGGGCTGTTGGGATTTTCCAACCCGGTTTTTTGTATCATTTCCTGCGCAAGGGCGTCATGCGAGATCTTATCCAGCTCAATGGCATTGGAGACGATGGTCGGATCCACAAGGATGCCTCTGTCATTTATTTTTTCGCTCATGTGGTATTCTTCCCAGACAAAATCCGGGATAGGATAGTTTTTCAGCCGCTTGATGATGGACATCTCCACGTCTACATCAATATAGTTATATTTCTTGAATTCCTCCCATTTTTCGGGATAATCCTGAGGCAGATTTCTTGTGCGCATTCCATTGGACTTGGTAGGTTTCACCGGCTTGCAGAAAAGCCTGATTCCTTCTTTGCCGGACTTAAGTTTCTGCTGCTTGAAGCCAAGCACCTGTCCGACGGATTCCAAGGAAAGTGGAAGGCCATTATAGGCGGCAAGTGTCATGGAGCATCTCCACGATGCAGGGTTAAGGTAATTGCCGACGGTATCAGCCGGATCGCCATAGGAATGAAAATACTGAGGGTAGTTTTCTTTAATCCAGATTGACAAACATATCCGCTCAAAAGAAGCGTTATGCGCCCATTTTATTACATCCTCTGATGTGATGGCCTGTATTATTTCATCAGGGACTATATCGCCGGATGCTATATCATATACTGCATACGGTTCTCCATTTACGAATACTGTCATGAGAAGAATTTCAAAGGCCGGTGACTCTGCGTAACGGTAGACTCCATTTTTAATGTCTCTGTCGCTGAATGTTTCAATATCCAGTTCAAGAGTTATGATATTTGTCATCTTTTTGTCCTTTCTGTAGAATATAAAGAGGGGCGGCATGTCTACCTGCCGCCCTCCCGGTATAAGTCAATGGTTACTGCAGGAAGCTGTCATCATCGTCGTCGTTACCTTCTGAAAAGATGTCGGCTGTGATGTTGGCGCCTCCAAGATGCTCGCCGTCGCGGAGCTTCTGAAGCCCCTCAAATCCGCAGGCAATGCCTTTGGAACCGTGTGTATTATAGGCATAGAAGTTTACGACGGCTTTGCCATAGATCCCGCTGTAAAGCTCAGACGAATCTATGATCTCATTGCCGTTTGCATCCCAGGCCTTAGGCTTCTTGTCGCTGTTCGCATTCATGAACCAGCTGTTTGCATACACGGGGTCATTGGGACGGTCTGTGTCGCCGTCGCGGAGAGGTGTCTTCAGCGAACTAAGCGGGGGTACGGTCTTGCCGTTTCCCTTGAGCTTGCTCTGGCCTTCCTCATATGCGGCTTTGATGGCAGCCTCGATCTTCCCCTTGGTGATGATATCGCTTTTAGGGATGATGAGGGAACTGCTGTACTTCAGCCTTGTGCCGTCCTGTGTAGGCTTCGGCTCATTTGCGTTCAGGTAAGAGAACAGCGTATTCTTACCTGTAACTACTTCTGTCGGTCTTAACATGGTTTTACCTCCTGTTTGTCATTAAGATCATCAAATGTAATATTTCTGTATTCTGGTCTCTTGTCATCGTCTGGAACAAGTACCGGTTTCCCTTTGGGCTTGTAGATCAGCCCTCCGAGTAGTTCCTCGAACTTCTTTTTGCCAAGTTCTTTTGACATCGCCGTGATACCGAGGATCTTCTTTTCATAGGGGTCGTATCCGGCGTTCTCCACGACTTCCGCCACTTTGGCTTCATCCGTATATTTCCTTGTCGCACGGCCTTCGACTACCTTGAAGCCTTTGTATTTCCTGCCGTTCAATGCCTGCTGAAGGACATATTCTTTAAGATCTGCCGCCCATCCCACAAGACCTTCAATCTTTGGAAGAATCAGTGCGATCTCATAGTCTGTAAGTTCCGCCGGATCTTCGAGTTCGTGTTTCATGAGATCCATATAGTAATCTGCCCTTTCTCTGCAGGTATCCTTGATTCTGCAGAAGATGCAGTGGTCGCCTGCTTTGAATTCGCCTTCGCCGGCGTATGCAAGTTCGGCTGCGGGTTTCAGAACTTCATCCGCCCATTTCAGAAGATCTTCTGTGGGAATTTCCCAGGTATCGACGTTTTCACGCCGTGGCTGGTAAATGCTCAGCCGGATGCGCCTGATGCGGTACAGGTTTCCGAAGGTTTCAAGGATTCCGAGCCCATAGCACATGAGTTGCGTGTTCTCTGTCGCTTTGACCGGGAGGCCGATGCCATATTTGAAATCAATGATATGGGCGATGCCGTCAGAGACGATGATGCAGTCTCCGGTTCCGTAACCTTCAGGAACCCAGTCTGAGAAGTCCAGGCGCTGTTCGATCCCGATATATGGATTCGGACAGCTTTTCTTTATGTCTTCGATGGCGTCCATTACGAAGTCACGGTATCCTTCAGCGCATTCCTGCATTTCCTGATTGTACCAGGAGAGGTCTGCAGTAGGGTCTCTTGACCTTCTTCCAAGGGCTTTTTTTACAAGGTGCTCGCACAGGCTGTGGGCATCGGTGCCCTGCTGTGCGTAAGGGCTTCCTCTGTCATCGGCTTCGGCATTGATGCGTGCGGATTTCGTGCATTTCGTCCACCTGAAGCTGGATGATGGGGAGCATGGTGCGTGCTTACTCATTTCCTATCGCCTCTGCTTCCTTTAATATTTCTGCGAAATCCTCGGGGTGCGGCGCAAGATCCGACAGACAGGATGCTTTGTGTCTGCGGAGGATATCTTTTACCTCAGATCTGTATCCCTCGCCGGCCTTTGCGGCAAGAGCCGTTCTTACCTCTTCAAAACTGAAATTGCCTGCTGATATGTCAGGTTCTGCCTTTGCTGGTTCTGTAGTGGTCTCAGCCGAAGATTTTACTGCCGTTTCCGCTGTTGGCGTTTCAACCGGTGTGCTATTTTTTGCGGCGCTGTCCAGAGCCTCCGCTATTTCGGCTGCGGCTGAGCTGAGCTTTCTGAATGCATCAGCCAGTGCTGCGTTGTCGTTCTTTTTCATTCCGGTTCTCCTTTCATAAAATTGGTGATTTGGGATTGATGTTCATTGTTTTGGTCCCTGGGTTTTGCACTTGGCCAGGAAATCCGATGTTTTGCCGTTTGGTGTTGGCCTGACCGGTTCTTCATGTGTTTGCCCTCCGTGTGCTTTCTTTGCCTTCAATAGTCTTGGGATATAAATTTCTGATCCCGGTGAAAAGGATGTTTTCCTGTTTCATAAGTCTTGGGATATTTTTTTATCCGGTATTTGGAAGCAGCGTTCTTTTCGCCTTCAATAGTCTTGGGATAGATTTTTGGTGCGGCGTGAAGCGGCCGCTGCCGGGTGAGAAATCACCGAAATGGCGTTGCCCATATTTTTAGAAATAAGGAAGGGATCCGGATAAGCCGGTTCTGCAAAAAATATCCCAAGACTTTTAGAAACGAAGCATGGAAATTAAATATTTGAAGGAGGATGTTTCTATATGAAAGCGGATAAAAGAGCGGTCTGCATCAACGGAGTCCGGGTTATAGCAGAAAGAGAAGATTTCCAGGACGGAAAAGGGATGCTGGCTGTGTATGCAGGGACCACAGGCATTTGTGGAGGGGATCGCAGAAAAGGCGGGCGTACATATGTCGCATTTGAGAATACCGGAGCGGCTGACATGATAGTGAATCTGGTTAAAGGGAAAGACGGGAACAGCGCAGGATTTGAGATTGCCGCATCGGGAGATGATGAGCTGGTGACGATGGCTTGTGCGTTCGCTGCCCTGTCGGTGGCATTGCTGGACAGTATAGTGAAGGAGGATGAGGAATGAGGGAGTTCACGTTATTTCATGCGGATTGCTGTGGGCAGGCAAAAAACACGCTCTATCCGCACTCAGCGGTGATTAAGGATGCTGATGATCTGGCAGGTGTGGTCGCAAAAGACCATACCTGCGGAGAATTCAAAGGCTGCAAAAGAAGCAAGGCAAATTTCCTTGGATCGAATGTTGAGGCTTTGGATATTGACAACGATCATTCAGAGAATCCGGATGACTGGATTACGCCGGAAAGATTTGCTGAAGAGTTTGAGGATGTGGATTATGTCATTGTATTCAGCCGCCATCACAACAAGGAAAAAGATGGAAAGCCGGCGAGGCCGAGGTTCCATGTGTTCTTCCCCCATAAGAAGATCACGGATATTTCTGCGGTCGAGGAGTTTAAAAGGGCTGTATATGCGGTGTTTCCTTTCTTTGATGATAACTGCCTTGACGGTGCCCGTTTCCTTTATGGAAGTACGGTAAAACCAGAGGATATTATTTGGCATGATGGAAAGATGGATATTGCTGACTATATTAAGAAACTTGATTCCATGGTCAATGCCCGTTACACGATACCGCAGGGCAGGAGAAACGCGACAATGAGCCATTTTGCAGGCAGGGTGGTTAAGCGGTTTGGCACCGGGGAAGATGCGAAGAAGATTTTCATGGATGAGAACGAAAAGTGTGATCCGCCTCTTTCTGATGATGAAATGGGGAAGATCTGGGGAAGCGCCTGTAAATTTGGCAGGACGGTAGCCAAGAATCCCGGATATGTGCCGCCGGATGCGTACAACGGGGCACAGGTAGCGGATCCTGGGTCGCTGAAGCCCTCAGATTTTTCTGATATCGGGCAGGCAAAGGTATTAGCTGCGGAGGAATCGGATGAACTGAAATATAACCCGGCGACCGGATATCTTTATTACAACGGCGTGAACTGGGAAGAGTCCATGCCGGCAGCTGTTGGCGCGGTGGAGAGGTTTCTTGACCTCCAGCTTGCGGCGGCACAGAGGATGGTTTTCTCAGCGAAGCAGGCGCTTCTTAATTCCGGGTTAAGCGAAGCGGATATCTCAGGAAAGAAACCGCCGAATGGAGCAACGCCGGTACAGGCAAAGCTTTTTATGACATACCTGGAAGCGCAGGCTTTCTTGGCTTTTGTTATGAAGCGCAGGGATATGAGGTATGTGAATTCGGCGATGGATGCGGCGAAGCCTATGCTTCACGTTAAGTATGGTGATCTTGACAGCGACTGTTTCCTTCTTAATACGCAGGAATCCACATATGATCTCAGGCTTGGGCTTATGGGTAAGATGCAGCATAGGAGCGAAGACCTTTGTACGAAAGTGACTTTGTGTGAGCCTGGGGATAAAGGCAAGGATCTTTGGGAGGATGCCCTGCATAAGACATTCTGTAATGACGCTGAACTTGAAGAATATGTGCAGATGGTCTGTGGGCTTGCAGCCATTGGCAAGGTTTTCATTGAGGCGCTGATTATCGCTTATGGGGAGGGCAGGAATGGAAAATCCACGTTCTTCAATACGGTTGCGAGGGTGCTTGGGACGTACAGTTGGTCTCTTTCAGCTGATGCTCTAGTTGTGGGATGTAGGAGGAATGTCAAGTGGGAGATTACTGAGCTCAAAGGGAGGCGTTTTGTTATTGCCGCTGAGCTTGAGGAAGGTACCCGGCTTTCAACTTCGATGCTGAAGCAGATTACATCCACGGATGATATACAGGGCGAGAAGAAGTTCAAGGATCCGAGTCCTTTTACGCCGTCGCACACTACCATCCTGTTCACGAACCATTTGCCGAAAGTGGGCGCAATGGACCATGGGACATGGAGAAGGCTGGTTGTGATTCCGTTTAATGCCGTTTTTCAGGATACGGGCGACCAGAAGAATTATGCGGATGTGCTTGTTGAGAAAGCCGGCCCGGCTGTTCTGTCCTGGATCATTGAGGGGGCTGAAAAGGTGATTGCCTGCAGCTTTCATATCAAGAGGCCCAAGGTGGTTCAGGATGCCATTGACGCATACAGGGAAGAGAACGACTGGATGTCAGCATTTATGAATGACTGCTGTGAGGTTGATGCAGGGTTTAAGGAAAAGGCCGGGGAGCTTTACCAGGAATACAGATCCTATTGTGACAGGGTTGGCGAGTTTACGAGAAGCAATGCTGAGTTTTCTAACACGCTGGAGAATCTTGGGTTCGAGAAGCGTAAGACCAATAAAGGCATGGTATTCAGCGGAATCAGGCTGAAGCCTGCTTTCGGGGAGGACTGAGGAATTCAGCTGGGCGGCTGTTAAGCCTTAATGATTATGGTTTTGGAGTAAAAAGTGAAGGCAGGTGAAGCCTGATACCCATTAAATCGCATTAAGAGAAATTTTTTAGTGGGATTTATATGGAGAGAGTAGGAATCAGGTTTCATCCTCTTTCACTCAGGGGGAATGAAAATGCTTGAAAAGCAAATAGAGCGGGCACTTGTAAAGGCGGTGAAGGATGCAGGCGGGCTGTGCCTCAAATGGGTATCGCCGGGGTGGGATGGAGCCCCTGACAGGATAGTTTTGTTCGGGGATGGCCATGTCGGGAAGATCGGGTTCGTTGAGGTGAAGGCTCCCGGCGGCAGGGCAAGGAAGATTCAGCAGATTCGGCATAAGCAGCTTAGGGGCATGGGATTTAAGGTTTTTATTTTGGATGATCCGGATTCTATCCCAAAGATTATTGAAGAGATAAAGGAGCAGGGAAATGGTTCATAGAGATGTCGCAGGAACAAGCTGGGAGAATCTGGCGAACGCCATTGTGCTGTTGGCAGCAAAGGATTTCAGGGCGGAATACAAGAAACTGGTTAAAAATCCTAAGAGTAAAACGGTAGCAGCTGAGGTTGCGTCCCTGGTCAGATTCTTTACAAGCGATTATTACAGTTCTCTGACATCTGTGGACGGTGAGTTCCTTGTGAGGAAGCTGAAAAGTGAAGTGGAGGAAAAGATAAATGCTGAAAAGGGAAAATCTACATAGCTATCAGGAATATTGCGTGAAGTTCCTTTTAGACCATCCGGAGGCGCTTCTGATTCTTGAAATGGGACTTGGGAAAACAGTCATAACGCTGACGGCAATATGGATTTTGATGTATGACCGGTTTGAGATTGATAAATGCCTTGTGGTGGCGCCTCTTAGGGTTACGAAGGTCTGGATTGATGAAGCAATGTCATGGTCACATATAAAGGGACTCAGGCTGTCGAGAGTGACAGGCACGGCGGCTGAAAGAAAAGCTGCACTGAAAAAGAATGCGGATATCTATGTGACCAACAGAGAAAATCTGGCATGGCTGGTGAAATATTTTGAAGAGAATAAGGTTGAGTGGCCATTTGACTTGGTGGTTCTGGACGAATTGTCTTCTTTTAAGAATTTTAAAAGCCAGAGGTTCAAGGCGATGCGCAAAGTCAGGCCTTATGTGAAAAGAATTATCGGCTTGACAGGTACGCCGACACCGCAGGGATTGGAAGATTTGTTTGCTGAGGTGGGTATCATAGACAACTTCCAGCGTTTCGGGAGATTTATAGGAAGGTTCAGGGATGCGTATTTCAGAAAAGGCGCATTCAATCCGTATACGGGTGTTGTATTCAACTATATCCCTTTGCCGGATGTGGAAGAGAGGATATATGGGAAGATATCGGATATTGCAATCAGTATGAAAAGTGTTGATTATCTGGATATGCCGCAATGCGTATATG
Organism: Lachnospiraceae bacterium; assembly: GCA_009774155.1. GTDB lineage: Bacteria > Bacillota > Clostridia > Lachnospirales > Lachnospiraceae > Hominiventricola. Next base: position 6,615 of record VSNE01000006.1, on the reverse strand, counting down.
TCGATCACATGGTTGATATGGATGCCGGAGAAAGAGCTGTTTATGATGAAATGAAGAAAGAGCTTGTCGTGGAGATGGACGGTGAGACAGTCACTTCACAGAATGCGGCGGTTCTGTCAAATAAGCTGATGCAGATGGCTTCAGGGTGCCTTTATACGGAAAACGGGGAAGTCGTGAATATCCATAGCAGGAAACTGGAAATGCTTTTGGATTTGATTGAGCAGGCAAACGGACAGAATGTCCTTGTGGTATACCACTTCCGTTTTGACCACGACAGAATCAGGGACTATCTGAAAGATTTGGGCTATGAGCCGAGGGATATCAGGACGGATGTGGATATTGATGACTGGAATGCCGGAAAGATACAGGTTGGGATGATAAGCCCCATGTCTGCCGGACACGGCCTCAATCTTCAGAAGGGCGGTCATATAGAAATATGGGTAACGCTTCCTTGGTCATACGATTACTACTCCCAGACGGTTGCAAGGCTGTGGAGACAGGGAACTGCGGCAAATACGGTGACGGTTCATCATATTATCTGTGGGGATACCGTTGACTTGGATGTGGTGGATGCCCTTAAGAGAAAGAGCACGACGCAGGAGAATCTAATAGCGGCGGTAAAAGCAAATCTTGGAGAGAGGGAGATGGAGTGATGAAAGCAAAGGAATATATGCAGCAGGCTTTTTTCCTTGATAAGAGAATCAATTCGCTGATAAGGCAGGTGAATAACCTTTGGGATCAGGCAACAAATATCACTCAGGTTATTAGTGACATGCCGCGTAATCCGAGCGGGGAGACTTCAAAACTGGAAAACAGGATTGTGGATATCTGTGATCTGACGGATGAGATCAGGGGGCAGGCGGACAAGCTTAAAACCTTGCGTAAAGAAATAATGGGAGTTGTGGCAAAGGTTCCGGATCCTGAGTATCAGCTGATTCTTCAGGAGAGATACTTTGAGATGCTGACATGGGAGGATGTTGCCTGCGATATAAACCGATCTGTAAGGAGTGCACAGCTTATGCATGGAAAGGCACTGGAAGCCGTGCAGGAGATTTTGGATAAAAAATAAAGGCTGCGTACTTTTTCGCTGAATTTCACACTGGACATATGATATTGTTATACTGATGAAAGTGTAAAATGATAGAAGTCCGGAGGGAAAATCCTTACCGGGCTTTTGTATTGGAGATGTTTATATGCCAAGGAAACCAAAAAGACCATGCAGTTATCCGGGTTGTCCTAACCTTACAGATGGAAGGTACTGTCCGGAGCATCAGCAAAAGGTCAATAGTAATTATGAAAAGTTCTCGCGTGATAAGTCCACTAAGAAGAGATATGGGAGATGCTGGAAGCGTATCCGTGACAAATATGTGATGGAGCATCCGTTCTGTGAGATGTGCTTTGAGGGTGGAGTTCTTGCGGAGACCGAGGAAGTCCACCATAAAAAACCGCTGAGTGAAGGTGGCACACACGATGAGAAGAACCTTATCGCTCTGTGCAAGTCGTGTCATTCGCGGATTCATGCCGAGCGCGGCGACCGATGGGGAAGACGGCAGGGGGAGTAAAGATTTCCGAACGTAGATTTTCCATGGAACGGCGCGGGAGTGTCATGAACGAAAAGGAGTTTTCAAACGGGGAATTATCCCCCGCAGGGAATTGAGGTGGTGGGAAATGGCCAAAGACGGGACGATGCGTGGCGGTGCGAGGGCTGGTTCCGGCAGGAAGTCCAAGGCTCTGACTGAAAAGATTGACAGCGGGTTTGCGGCCACGGTCATTGACCTACCGGAGCCGGTGGAGATAAGCGGCGAAGACGTGCCGCCGGTGAAGGATTTTTTGAAGGCTGCACAGAAAAGTGGCATTGACCTTTGTGCGGAGGATGTGTTCAGGAGCACTTTCCTCTGGCTGAAGGAAAGAGGGTGCGACAGGCTCGTGAATACTCAGCTGATTGAGCAGTACGCAATGTCGGTGTCAAGATGGGTGCAGTGTGAGACATGCATTTCGGAGTACGGCTTCCTCTCGCGACATCCTACGACAGGGGCGGCTATCACAAGCCCTTATGTGACGATGAGCCAGAATTATTTAAAGCAGGTAAACCAGTGCTGGTTTCAGATTTATCAGATTGTGAAGGAAAACTGCTCCGTGGAGTATGGCGGGGCGAGTCCGCATGTTGACTTGATGGAGCGTCTGCTGACGGCACGCAGTAAAGGGTAGGAGTAGAGGTGATTTATGGGGAGAGACTGGACAGGGAATGGGACAAGCGTATATGCAGTTCTGGGTGCATCAAGCCATAGTGCGGATGCCAGGGCGCAGGATGATTATTATGCGACGGATCCTAAGGTGATGGAGCTTCTGCTTGCTGAGGAAACATTTGACAGTCGTGTGTGGGAATGCGCCTGCGGGGAAGGGCATCTGTCAAAGGTTCTGGAAAAACATGGATATGACGTAAAAAGCACGGATTTAATTTACCGGGGATATGGAAAGCGAGAAGATTTCCTGAAAGCAGAGGGCGGTTTTGATGGTGACATTATCACGAATCCGCCCTATAAATTTGCCCTGGAGTTTGTGGAGAAGGCTTTGGATATGGTGGAGACGGGGCGTAAAGTGGCCATGTTTTTGAAGCTGCAGTTTCTGGAAGGGAAGAGACGGAAGCGGCTCTTTTTGGAGAAACCGCCGAAGGTGGTTTATGTGAGTTCGTCAAGGCTGGGGTGCGCGAAGAACGGCGATTTTGCAAAAATGCCTTCCAGTGCGGTGGCCTATGCGTGGTTTGTATGGGTGAAAGGGTTCGCCGGGGAGACTGTGATCCGGTGGATAAACTGATGGATGGGGGAGAAAAAATTATATAATGTGGTGTCGTTTTCCGGGGGCAAGGATTCCACGGCGATGCTTTTAAAGATGGTTGAAAAGGGGATGCAGGTTGACTGCATCCTCTTTTGCGATACCGGGCTGGAGTTCCCGGAGATGTATGGGCATATTGCGAAGGTGGAGCGGGATATCGGGATGTCTGTCACAGTCGTGAAAGCGGATGTCACTTTTGAGTATCTGATGCTGGAAGGGGTTAAAAAACGGAAAGCGGATTCCAAGATAGTCCAGAAGTACGGGACGGATATCAGGGGTTATGGATGGCCGGGGCCAAAGCTCAGGTGGTGTACGAAGATGCTCAAGGATATCCCTAGGGAGAAGTATCTTTCCAAACTGAGGGATGAATATGAGGTCATTGAATATGTCGGGCTTGCCGCAGATGAGGGATACCGGATGCAGCGCCGCCAGAATCGGAGGGAGTGCTGCCGGCATCCGCTGGTGGAATGGGGCATGACGGAAGAAGACTGTCTGAAATATTGTTATGAAAGAGGGTATGACTGGGGCGGGCTGTACCGGTATTTCAGGCGCGTGTCGTGTTGGTGCTGTCCGTTGCAGTCACTGGATGAGCTGAGGCAATTATACAAGCATTTTCCTGTGCTCTGGCAACAGCTGGGGGAATGGGACAGGCGGACATGGAGGAAGTTCCGCAAGGATTATAGCGTGAGGGAGTTGGAGGTCCGTTTTGATTTTGAGGATGAGTGTAGGGAAAAGGGGATACCAGTCAGTGGGAGGGCATTCTTTTTTGATTTCAGGAAAAGGCTGGCGGAGATTGGGCTTGCAGGGGCTGATGGGACATCTGTTGGTGCCAGGGAAGACAGGTCATCTGCTGATGTCAGGGAAGATGGGTTGTATGCTGGCAGCAAAGAAAATGGGAAGCTTGGTGGCGGCAAGGAAGACGAGGTATCCGCTGGCGGAGAAGATGAAGTGTTTACTGCTGGCAAGGAGGAGATGGGGAGGATTTATATGGAGTATATGAAGAAAAAGCTTTCGGAATTGAAGCCTTATGAGAATAATCCGAGGATAAATGATGAGGCGGTGGATGATGTTGCAGAGAGTATCCGGCAGTGCTCTTATATTGCGCCGATTGTAATTGATGAGGATGGTGTAATCCTGGCTGGGCATACGAGGTATAAGGCCCTGAAAAAGCTGGGTTATAAAGACTGCGAGGTTGTCATTGCGTCCGATCTGACAGAGGATCAGAAAAAGAAGTACAGGCTTTATGACAACAAGACGGCTGAGATGGCTTCCTGGGATCAGAAGAAGCTGAGCGCGGAGTTATGTGATGTGGATTTTCAGGGATATGATTTCGGACAGCCTGAGATTGCGCTTCCTGAAGATAAATCGGAAGAGGCAGGGCCTAAGACGATGACCTGTCCGTGCTGCGGGGAGGTGTTCGAGGTATGAAGTTAGAAAGACTGCAATTATCGGAGATCACTCCGTATAAAAATAATCCGCGTAAAAATGATGATGCGGTGAATGCTGTTGCAGAAAGCATCCGCCAGTGTTCTTACATTACGCCGATCATCGTGGATGAGGATTATGTGATCATCGCAGGCAACACCAGATACAAGGCTCTTGTCGCTCTGGGGATGGATGACGTGGAATGCCTGATCTGTGACGGGCTGACCGAGGAACAGAAAAAGAAATACCGGTTCCTTGATAACAAGACTGGGGAAAAGGCAACATGGGATCTCATGAAGCTGGAAATCGAACTGGAAGGACTGGATCTGGAAGGGTTCGATTTTTTTGGTATGGCGACTGATTTACCGGTTGATGGAGACGGCGGCGGTTCAGAGAAAGAACTGACCGGTACCACGGAATATGATGCGGAGGTGTTTAGGGATGAAAAGTTCAAATATGAATGCCCGAACTGCGGTTTCCGGTTCAACTGAGTTTCCGTGGAAATGGAGCCTTGCTGAATTGAAGAAGAGACCAAAGCACGGGCATACTGTGTTTTCCTGCTTTTCCTGTGGCGGCGGTTCTTCTATGGGTTATAAACTGGCGGGATTTGATGTCGTGGGGAACTGTGAGATTGATCCAGATATGATGAAGGTATATAAGCAGAACAATCATCCGAAGCATTCATTTCTTATGGATATCAGGGATTTCCTGAAGTTGCCAGATGGAGAGATTCCGGAAGAGCTGTTTCATCTGGACGTGCTGGACGGTTCGCCGCCCTGCTCTGTGTTTTCCACGGCGGGAGTCAGGGAAGAAGGCTGGAACACGGAAAAGGTGTTCCGGGAGGGGCAGGCAAAGCAGCGGCTGGATGATCTATTCTTATATTTTATAGCTGTGGCGAAGAGGCTGCAGCCGAAGATTGTGATCGCGGAGAATGTGAAGGGGATCATCATAGGAAATGCGAAGGGCTGGGTCAACCGGATCGTGAAGGGTTTTGATGATGCCGGATATACAGTGCAGATATTTCTGTTCAATGCGGCGAGAATGGGCGTACCTCAGAAAAGGGAACGAGTCTTTTTTATCGCGCATCGGAGGGATTTGGATTTTCCGAAGCTGGTGATGGATTTTAAGTCGAAGCCGATTCCGTTTAAGGATGTCCGCGATCCTTACGGCAAAGCGATGGATGAGAACAGTATGCAGGCGAAGCTGCTGAAGTACAGGATTCCGACTGACCGCTGCATTGCGGATATCAATGAGAGGGTGCGGAAAGTTAAGAACAATGGATTTTCGACGCCGATCAACAGGGATGAGGAACCGGTCCAGACGATAGTGTCTGGAAGCAGCCTTTACCGGATGTGTGACGGCCTGCTTATGACAGACAGGGATATCGTGGGCTGCCAGACGTTTCCGCAGGATTATGATTTCATGGGACAGAGCGTCCAGTATGTCTGCGGAATGAGTGTGCCGCCGGTAATGATGGCAAAGATTTCCGAGCAGGTGTACAGGCAGTGGCTGAAGGGAAGTGGTGCGGATGGCGATGCGGAAGCTGAAAAAGTATAAGCCCACAAAGTTTAGGGCGAAGGGTTCCCATTATGACAAGGCGGCTGCGGATTATGCGGTGGATTTTATCCAGTGCCTGTGTCATACGAAAGGCACATGGGCTGGGAAGCCGTTTGAGTTGATTGACTGGCAGGAGCAGATTATCCGGGATGTGTTCGGAACGATGAAGCCGAACGGGTACCGGCAGTTCAATACTGCTTATATTGAGATCCCAAAGAAGCAGGGGAAGTCGGAACTTGCGGCGGCTGTGGCGCTTCTTTTGTGCTGTGGGGATGGTGAAGAACGGGCTGAGGTTTACGGATGCGCGGCTGACCGGCAGCAGGCTTCCATTGTGTTTGAGGTGGCGGCGGACATGGTCAGGATGTGCCCGGCGTTGAATAAGAGGGTGAAGATTCTGGCATCGCAGAAGAGGATCATCTATCAGCCAACGAATTCCTTTTATCAGGTGCTGTCGGCAGAGGCTTATTCAAAGCATGGGTTTAATATTCATGGTGTTGTGTTTGATGAGCTGCACACGCAGCCGAACCGAAAGCTGTTTGATGTTATGACGAAGGGTTCCGGGGACGCCAGGATGCAGCCTCTGTATTTCCTGATTACGACGGCGGGGACGGATACGAATTCCATCTGCTATGAGACGCACCAGAAAGCGAAGGACATTCTGGCGGGCAGGAAGATTGATTCGACATTTTATCCTGTGATTTACGGTGCGGATGAGGCGGATGACTTGGTGTTAGTATATAAGTGTGGACAGGAAAAGTTGAACAACCTATACTATCAAGTGAAAAAACAAAGGAGATGTTC
>VSNE01000059.1 GCA_009774155.1 Lachnospiraceae bacterium | reverse complement strand
AGTTTGATTGACTATGATTGATTTTGATTGTATAATAAGGCTATCAAAAACAAAGAAGCAAGAAAGGGGACGGAATATGATTTATACGGTTACTTTTAACCCATCGCTGGATTATATCGTATCTGTGAAGGATTTCCAGATGGGAAAGACCAACCGCACCTGCGGGGAACAGATGCTTCCGGGGGGGAAAGGCATCAATGTATCTACAGTTCTTTGGAATCTGGGGATCGAAAATGTAGCTCTCGGCTTTATAGCAGGCTTTACCGGGAAAGAAATTTTAAGAAGAATGGAGGAAATCGGATTCCGCTGTGATTTCATTCAGGTGAAAAACGGGTTCTCCAGAATCAATATAAAAATGAAGGATTTTGACGGAACGGAAATTAACGGACAGGGACCGTCCATCGGGCAGAATGCCATTGAGGAGCTGATGAAAAAGCTTGACTGCCTGAAAGCAGGAGATACCCTGATACTGGCAGGCAGCATACCGGAAAGTATGCCGGATTCCATCTACCGTGACATTCTTGCCCGGCTTGACGGACGGGGTATTCTTTTTGCGGTGGATGCAACCAGAAAGCTTCTTTTAAATGTGCTGAAATACCATCCTTTTTTAATCAAACCTAATAATCATGAGCTGGGAGAGATTTTCGGAGTCACGCTTACCACACGCGAGGAAGTGATCCCTTATGCAAAGAAGCTGCAGGAACAGGGCGCAAGAAACGTACTGGTATCTATGGCTGGCGAGGGCGCCGTCCTCGCAGCGGAAAACGGCGAGGTTTTTATGCAGTCCGCTCCCAGAGGAACTCTTGTCAACGCAGTAGGCGCCGGAGACTCTATGGTGGCAGGCTTTGTAGCCGGGTGGACACAAAAGCAGGATTACCGCCATGCATTTCATATGGGAGTGTCCGCAGGAAGCGCAAGCGCATTCTCCGATTTGCTGGCAACCAGGGAAGAAATTTATAAAATCTATGATTCTTTAAAAGCATAAAGGAAAGAGAGGATAAAATCAGATGCGGATTACAGACTTACTTGACAAAAGAAGTATTTCTTTAACAGGCGCTCCCGCTTCCAAACAGGAAGCATTGGATCAGATGGTAGATCTGATGATCAACAGCGGGAAAATCAACGACCGGGAGGCATACCGGAAGGAGGTATACCAAAGGGAGGAGGAAAGCACTACAGGAATCGGAGAAGGTATTGCAATTCCCCATGGAAAAGGCAGCTTTGTCACAAAGCCCGGACTGGCCGCCATGGTAGTAAAAAACGGCGTAGACTTCGACTCCCTGGACGGAGAGCCAGTGCACCTGATTTTCTTAATTGCAGCTCCAAATACAGAGGACAATGTCCATCTGGATGTGCTGAGCAAGCTTTCGATGCTCCTGATGGATGAAAATTTTGCAGCTAATCTGAAAAATGCGTCTACTGTGGAGGAATTTCTTCAGATTGTAGATGCCGCTGACGATGAAAAGCCGGATTTAAACGACCAGCTCGCTGCCCAGACCGCAGCCGCCCCTTCCCGGAATGCTTTCCGGATTCTGGCAGTTACCTCCTGTCCTACCGGCATCGCTCATACCTACATGGCTGCCGAGGGACTGGAAAAAGCGGCCCGCGCCGCAGGCTGCTTTATCAAAGTAGAAACCAGAGGCTCCGGCGGAGCTAAAAATGTACTGACGGAGCAGGAAATCAAAGAAGCCGACTGCATCATTGTGGCTGCCGACGCAAAGGTGCCTATGGATCGTTTCCATGGAAAGAAACTGATTGAATGTCAGGTATCCGACGGCATCAGCAAAGCAGGACAGCTTATATCCCGCGCCATGAGCGGCGATGTCCCTGTCTATCAGGCCGGCAGCCCTTCCGCAGCCTCTTCCGTCAAAGCCTCCGGCGGCGCAGGACACCGAATTTACATGCAGCTTATGAACGGCGTCTCTCATATGCTTCCCTTTGTGGTGGGCGGCGGCATCCTGATTGCTCTTGCTTTTTTGATTGACGGACTTTCTGTAGATATCAATGCACTTTCCGCAGAAGCCAGATCAGGCTTCGGAAGCATCACCCCCATAGCGGCTGCACTGAAAAGCATCGGCGACGTAGCTTTTGGTTTTATGCTCCCGATTCTGGCAGGCTTTATCTCTATGAGTATTGCCGACCGTCCCGGACTGGCAGTCGGCTTTGTAGGCGGCATGATTGCCTCCGGAGGCAAATCCGGCTTCCTGGGCGCTCTGGCTGCCGGATTTATTGCAGGCTATCTGATTCTGCTTCTGAAAAAAGTATTTGACAGGCTTCCGCAGGCTGTTGAGAAGATTGCCCCGGTGCTTTTATATCCTCTGTTCGGCATCCTTCTTATGGGGCTGATTATGAAATTCTGCATTGAGCCTCCAATCGGCGCTCTGAATACGGCCTTAAACACTGCGCTGACCAATATGGGCGGTTCCAGCAGAATCCTTTTAGGCATTGTCGTTGCCGGGATGATGGCCATTGACATGGGAGGCCCCTTCAACAAGGCGGCTTATGTATTCGGTACTGCCTCCATTGCCGCCGGAAACTACCATATTATGGCGGCGGTTATGATCGGCGGTATGGTTCCGCCATGCGCCATTGCCCTCTCCACCCTGCTGTTTAAGAATAAGTTTACCAAAGAAGAAAGGGAATCCGGCCCGGTTAACTTTATCATGGGTCTGGCCTTCATCACCGAAGGCGCGATTCCGTTCGCAGCATCCGATCCGCTTCATGTGCTTCCCTCCTGTATGGTTGGCTCTGCTGCTGCAGGCGCACTCTCCATGGCATTCGGCTGCACACTGATGGCCCCTCACGGCGGCATCTTCGTAGTCCCGGTTGTCGGAAATGCTCTGATGTATCTGCTTGCCCTTGTCATCGGAACCATTACAGGCGCTTTGCTGCTTGGCATTTTTAAGAAAAAGGTATCAGAATAGGATGAATAAGTTGCCAGGGAATCTGTTTCCGTGTACAATGATATTGATTAGGCAGCCGGATGTCCGCAAGGTATCCGTAACGCCCAGTCAATCAGTCAGACATGCAGGAGGGAACAGGGAAATTCCCTGGCAACTATTATGCTTACAGAAAAAAGACAGGAAGAAATCATAAAGCTTTTGGACACGCTGGGGAGCGTAACCGTTCAGGAACTGACGGAACGCTTCCGGGCCTCCGAATCCACTATAAGACGCGACCTGAATATTCTTCATAAAAAGGGCGTTCTTGTCAAGGTGTTCGGCGGAGCTGTCCGGAAGGAAAAAAATTTAAATACCCGGGAGGAAAAAGTCTCTCTCCGTCTGGAGCTGAATAAGGAAGAAAAAATACGCATTGCCAGATACGCGGCGTCTCTCATTGCCCCGGATGACTTTATCTATCTGGATGCCGGAACAACTACCGGCTATATGATTCCGTTTCTGACCGAGCGATCCGCCTCCTTTGTAACCAACGCCGTTTCACATGCGCTTCAGCTTGCGGAAAACGGCTTCCGTGTCATTCTGATCGGAGGAGAGGTGAAAACCTCCACAGAAGCCATCGTCGGAAACGAGGCCTATGTAAATCTGTATAAGTATCGTTTCACCAAAGGCTTCTGGGGCGCAAACGGCGTCAGTCTAACCTCCGGCTTTACTACCCCCGACGTCAACGAGGCTATGATAAAGGAATGCGCCCTGAAGCACACCCGCACCCCCTATATACTGTGCGATTACAGTAAATTTCAGCAGACCTGTCCCGTCTGCTTCGGAGAGTTCATCACAGCTCAGGTCATCACGGACAGAATGCCCGGCGAAAGCTACCGGAGCGCAAAAAATCTGATTGTGGCAGGCTAAACGGCAAGGTCAAAAAGGCTCTTTAGAAAAAATAAATTTTTATCGGATTTTTTAAAATTTTTGAAAGGATTTCCAGACTTTCATCGTATTACTATTGAATACACAAAACCAAGCAAAACATAATGGAGGTAGAAAATTATGAGAACAATGAAAAAAGCAATTTTGCTTTTTGCTGCCGTCCTCACTGTTACGCTGACGCCCATGGCCGTCATGGCGCATGGCCACGGTCACGGACACGGATGCGGCGGTCAGAACACCGGCAGCACTGCATACGACCCATGTACGGTAGCAGGATGCAGAAAAACAGGAGTGCATAAGCACAACGGCGAATGCTATTACGGACATTCCGACAGCACCTCTTACGGCCCCTGCCATGTATCGGGATGTAAAAAAACAGGAACGCATAAGCACAGCGGCAAATACTATTACGGACATTCCACCAACGGCAAAACCTACAAACAATGTACGGTATACAAATGCAAAAAAACAGGAAAGCATAAGCATAACGGTAAATATTACTACGGACATTCCACCATGGTAACCAAATAGAGCATCACAGGCGCAGGAGGCCATTATTGGAGGTCTGAAAATACAAAAGCAGAGGACATCATAATTAGCAGGAACGATTATGAAAACTGAATCTGAGGCAAACAGGGCGATCAGCCTTTACGCAGACACCGTCCGCCGAATATGCTTTGTGCATCTGAAAAATTATAATGATGTAGAGGATGTTTTCCAGGATGTCTTTCTGAAATACATCCTCCACGAAAAAAAATTTGAAAGCGATGCCCATGAAAGGGCATGGCTTATTCGTGTTACTATCAACGCCTGTAAGGATGTGCTGCGAAACCCTTTTCGCAGGCTGGTATGCTCCATTGAGGACATAACGGCAGAACCATTTTACATACAGGAAAGTGAAGGAGAATTGTTGAAGTACATTTTATCCCTGCCCCCAAAATATAAGGATGTCATTTATCTTTTTTATTATGAGGGCTATTCTGCTGTAGAAATCGCAGAAATTATGCATAAGAAGGAAAACACCGTCTACACCTGGCTGGATCGTGCGCGAAAGGCATTGAAAAAGCAACTGGGAGGTGAGCCAATTGAATGAAAAGGTATTTAATATTTTTGATAAGGTTCACGCAGAGGAGGAATTAAAGAAAAAAACCGCCGATTATCTGTCCATGGAAATAAGAAAAAGAGAAAAGGCCAGAAAAAGAAAAGGATGGAAATTTGCCGTTGCCTTTGCATCCCTCGCAATATTTCTTCTATGCGGCAGATTTTCCTATAAGATATACTTCATTCCCAGCGCTTATATTGATATTGATGTAAATCCGTCAATTGAGCTTACATTAAACAGCTTTGGAAGAGTTATCCGTTCCAGCGCTTACAATGGCGACGGCGAAAGGATACTGAATGAGGTGCATGTCTGCTATGCAGATTATAACGACGCCGTTGAAAAGCTGCTTACCGCCATGGCTGCAAACGGATATTTTGAGCGGGACGGCCTGCTTTCTGTTACGGTCCAGGCAAAGGAAACCAGCAGAGAAAGCAGTATTCTTGATCACTTACAGGAAACCATTGATACATGCAGTCAGAATCATCATTATCATACAGTGGCTGATGTGTCTGCCGTTACGGAGGAAGTGAAAGCGTGCGCAAATAAAGAGCATCTCAGCCCGGCAAAATATCTTGCTATTCAGGATCTGCTGGAGATAGACTCCAGCGCCAGTTTTAAGGAATGCAGAAAGCATTCCATCCATGAGCTGCGGCAATTGGTGCGGGAGCATACGTGCCATCATGAAAGCGAGGACACTTTACAGGAGCCTGAAGGCAGTTCCGAAGACAGTTCTGAAGAGAGTTCTGAAGACAGCCCCAGCCCTCAGGAGTATGAAACCGCCCCTGAAAAGGGCTGTCATTCCCAAAAGCATAGAAGAAAAAATCATCATTAGGTTTAACCATATCTGCAGCAGCCTCAAAAAAGGAGCTTAATATGAAACCATTCATTTCCAAAAACAGCAGCACAAAAGACGGCTTTGTTTTTTTAGCAGTGTTTCTCATATTATTCGGGATTTTATTTTTCTGTATCGGAATGATTCCTGCTGCGGCTTCCTATAACAAAGAACAGAACTGGGAAAAAGTTCCGGCAGTCATTACTCACAGCTACAGACGGAACGGCAGTTCCGGTACGCTTCAGGTTTCCTATGAATATAAAGGAACCTTATATGAAGATGTAAAAATGAAGTTTTATAGTGATTCCATGTGGGAGGGGCAGACGATCACGATTCTGGTCAATCCGGACAGACCGACCCAAATCGATAATGACTCCGGCACGGTTCTTCCGTTTTACGGCATTTTTATTGCTGTCGGCTCGGTCACTTTTCTGCTGGGCCTGTCTGTCTGTATTTCGGGAATACGGAAAAAAAACCGCCGGCCGGCGGAGGAAGACATCCAGCCTTCCAGGATAGAGACGGAAAGATCAGAAGGCTGTAAGGATACTAAAATAAAAATTGAGGGTTCTGAGCTAAACGGGCAAAAAGCTTCCCGAAAAGGGCGGGCCCCTCATCCATACCGCAACACACGGCTGACAGTGTTATTCCTCATATTAGTTTCTATAGGGCTAGTGCTGCAGGATCGGGCGACTCTTGCCTGCAGCGTACCGGCTCAGGCAACTATAACAAATATTACATCCAAAAGAGTAAAAAGCTCGAAAAAAAAATACACCGTTTATTATGCCGATGTATCCTATCAGGCGGACGGAATGTATTATGAGGGAAGAGTCAGGGATTCCTATAATAACAAGTGGGCCGTTGGAGATCAGATTGAAATCTGTTATAATCCCAGCCGTCCCTCCAGATGCATTATGCCCGATGAGCTTGCAGACGCAGTATGGCGGCATGAAAGTCTTTCCGGTCGCCTGTTTACTCTGTCTTTGGCTGCAACAGTATACACGGCATTCTTTTTTCTCGCTTTTTACACGGACCGGAAGAGGCAGAGAGGCCAGAAGCCTTAGAGCCGTCATCCGGTCCCATAAAGCTATCCGACGGCAAAGGTCATCTCGGCCGCCGCCACAAGCTTCCCGTCCACAGTCGCTTTGGCCGTGCCGACTCCGACAGGCCCTTTCTGCTTTACAATCTCCAGTTCCAAGGTAAGCACATCTCCGGGAACCACCTTTTTTCTGAATTTCGCCTTGTCGATTCCTCCGAAATAAACGGTCTTTCCTTTGTTCTCCGGCCGGCTTAAGATAGCCACCGCGCCTGTCTGTGCCAGCGCCTCCAGAATCAGCACTCCCGGCATAACCGGCTCCTGGGGAAAATGTCCGTTAAAAAACGGCTCATTATAAGTAACGCATTTCTTTCCCACCGCCCGTTTTCCGGGCTCTAATTCCTCAATCCGGTCAATCAGCAGAAACGGCTGACGATGGGGAATGATTTCCATAATTTCTTTGATATCCATTACCATAATTTTATTCCTCGTACTTCTTAATCAGAATACTTGCATTATGTCCGCCGAATCCAAGAGAGTTGGACAAAGCATAGGTAAGCTCCATCTCTATTCCGTGACCCTGTACATAATCCAGATCCAGTTCTTCATCCGGGTTTTTCAGTCCTCTCGTCTCATGGATAAAGCCCTCTTCCATCTCCTTTACACAGGTAATAAATTCTACCGCGCCGGCTGCGCCGAGCAGATGGCCTATCATAGATTTGGTGGAATTAATTTTCATATTCTTTGCATGTCCGCCGAACGCCTGCTTGATGGCGCGGGTCTCAAAAAGGTCGTTGTGATGAGTACTTGTTCCGTGGGCATTGATATATGTAATATCCTCCATCGCCGCGCCGGACTCCTCCACTGCCCGCTTCATGGCAACAGCCGCACCCATGCCATCCTCTGCCGGGGAGGTAATGTGATATGCATCGCTGGTTGCGCCGTAGCCGGCCACTTCTGCCAGAATCTTCGCTCCTCTTGCCTTTGCATGCTCCAGTTCCTCCAGAACTACCACGCCCGCTCCCTCGCCCATGACAAATCCGTCGCGCTCCTTGTCAAACGGGATGGAACAGCGATCCGGGTCCTGGCTTCCCGACAGAGCAGTCAGGGCCGCGAATCCGGCTACCCCTATGGGCGTAATAGAGCTCTCTGTACCGCCTGCCAGCATCACATCCGCATCCCCTGTCTGAATGCTTCTGTATGCCTCTCCGATGGAATGGGTCCCGGTTGCGCACGCAGTTACCACATTTAAGCTCTTGCCCTTCAGGCCGTAGGCAATAGATACATTTCCTGCCGCCATATTGGAAATCATCATCGGAACAAGCAGAGGATTCACGCGGTTTGGTCCCTTCTGAACCAGCTTTGTATATTCTCTCTCCACCGCATCCAGACTTCCGATACCGGAGCCAATAGAGCAGCCTACGCGATACGGGTCCTCTTTCTCCATATCCAGGCCTGCCTGTTCCATAGCTTCCTTTGCAGCCGCTACCGCATACTGGGAAAACGGCTCCATTCTTTTGGCTGCCTTAAAGTCCATAAACTCTTTTGCCACGAAGCCTTTTACTTCGGCGGCCACATGGGCTTTGTATTCAGACGCATCAAATTTTGAAATGATTCCAAACCCGTGGTTTCCCGCCTTCACATTTTCAAAAAAGTCCTTTACATTCAGTCCAAGGGGAGTAATTGCTCCCATTCCCGTCACTACTACTCTTCTCATCAGATTGCCATACCTCCGTCTACACTGATAATCTGTCCGGTTATATAGGATGCTTTCTCAGATGCCAGATACGCTGCCATGGACGCGATATCCTCCGGCCTTCCGAAATGTCCCAGCGGAATCTGCGCCGTCGCTGCTGCTTTTATACTGTCAGAAAGCGTCTGGGTCATATCTGTATCTACAAAGCCCGGAGCGACTGCGTTGACTGTAATTCCACGGCTCGCCAGCTCTCTTGCCATTGTCTTGGTCAGACCAATAATACCCGCTTTGGATGCGGCATAGTTTGCCTGTCCCGCATTTCCCAGAATGCCGGACACAGAAGTAATATTGATGATTCTTCCGGAACGCTGTTTCAGCATCTGGCGGCTGACTGCCTTAATGGTGTTGAAGCATCCCTTCAGATTCGCATTGATAACCGCGTCAAAATCCTCTTCCGTCATCTTCATGATCAGATTATCCCTTGTAATGCCTGCATTGTTGACCAGAATATCCAGGCGGCCGTAGATCCTGATAATCTCTTTTATCATGTCATCGACGGCCTTCGTGTCTGCCACATTGCACTGATAAGCCATTGCATCCGCACCAAGAGCTTTTATTTCCTCCACTGTCTGTTCGGCTCTGTCTTTGGAGCCGTTATAATTTACAATCACAGCCGCACCGTCCGCTGCCAGCGCCAGAGCAATAGCTTTTCCGATTCCCTTCGCCGCTCCCGTAACCAGAGCAACCTTACCTTCTAACATGCGCCTTCTCCTTTCATTGCTGCTGTAACCTTCTCAAAATCAGCCACATTTTCAATGTTCATCATCTTCACATCCCGGTTGATCTTCCGCATAAACCCTGACAGCGTCTTACCCGGCCCTATTTCAATAAAGGTATCCACGCCGTCTGCAAGCATCCGCTCCATAGACTGCTGCCAGCGGACGCCGGAGGCTACCTGCCTGCACAGCAAAGCCTTTATCTCCTCTGTGGATGTCACATAATCGGCAGTCACATTTGTAATATAGGGAGTAGCGAATTCCTTCAGCTTCACCCCTGCAAGGACCTCGCCCAGCTTCTCGCCCGCTCCTGCAAGCATCGGGGAATGGAACGGCCCGCTTACCTTCAGTCTCACAGTCCGCTTTGCACCTGCTGCCTTCAGCTCCCTGCACGCGGCTTCCACTGCTTCCTCTTCTCCGGTGATCACAATCTGTCCCGGACAGTTATAGTTGGCGATGGATACAATGCCGTTAATTCCCTGACAAACTTCCTCAATGACCGCGGCGTCCAGCGCAAGAACAGCGGCCATCGCGCCGCCCGAAGGAACTGCTTCCTGCATCAGAATTCCTCTTCTGCGCACTACTCTGAACGCATCGTCCAGCTCCATTGCCCCGGAGGCCGCTAAAGCGCCGTACTCCCCAAGACTTAAGCCTGCGTTCACATCGGAAGCAACGCCCTGCTGCTCCACTGCCTTTAAAATGGCCGCTTCCACGGCAAGCATACAGATCTGTGTGTATTCTGTCTGATTCAACTGCTCATTTTCTTCAAAACAAAGCTTCGCAATATCCAGGCCGGATGCCTCTGACGCAATGTCAAATACTTGCCTGCATACGGAAAAAGATTTGTAAAAATCCTGACCCATGCCGGCATACTGCGCCCCCTGGCCCGGAAATATAAACGCGGTTTTTCTCATATCCTTATCCCCCTCACAAATTTTGAAATTCAAAACTTTTGCTTTTAAACAAGGCTGCCGCACCGAGTCGCACAGCAGCCTGTTCTGTTTATCTTATTTTAATTTCAATAAATTTTCCGCCTGATCCATAATCTCATCCACAATTTCCCGGCAGCTCTGACGTTTTGTCACCATGCCCGCAATCTGTCCGGCAAGAACAGAGCCGTTATCTGTATCGCCTTCCACGACTGCCTTCCTGAGTCCTCCCAGCGTCAGCTTCTCAAGCTCCTCAAAGGATGCCCCTGCCTCCTCCAGCTTCAAATATTCACGGGTCATCTTATTGCGGAGCCCCCGCACCGGATGCCCATGGCTTCTTCCGGTAACTTCAGAATCAATATCCTTTGCCTTCAGAATACGGTTTTTATAATTCTCATGAATCGTGCACTCGTCAGACACACAGAAACGGGTTCCCATCTGGACGGCCTCGGCGCCCAGCATCATAGCCGCTGCGAAGCCTCTCCCGTCTGCAATGCCGCCTGCAGCAATCACCGGGATCGATACCGCATCCACGGTCTGCGGAACCAGCGTCATCGTAGTCGCCTGCCCGATATGTCCGCCGGACTCGGTGCCTTCTGCCACAACCGCATCTGCTCCGCAGCGCTCCATACGTTTTGCAAGGGCTACGGAAGCAATCACCGGGATTACCCTGATGCCTGCCGCTTTCCACTGCTCCATATATTTCTCCGGATTCCCGGCTCCGGTTGTTACTGCTGTAACGCCCTCTTCTACAACCAGCTTTGCAATCTCATCCGCAAAGGGACTGAGCAGCATAATATTTACGCCAAACGGCTTATCGGTCAGGCTCCTTGCCTCCCGGATATAATTTCTTACCACATCCGCCGGCGCATTCGCCGCGCCGATCATTCCGAAGCCTCCTGCTTCTGATACCGCGGCAGCCAGGTGGGACTCTGCCACCCAGGCCATGCCGCCCTGAATAATCGGCTTTTCTATTCCCAGCAATTCAGTAACTCTTGTTTTCATATCCGAACCCGCTTTCTTACTCTTCTACGCCGTTGGATTTCAGATAATCTATAACAGCGCCTACCGTAGTAATCTTTTCCAGCTCCTCAGAAGGAATCTCAATCCCGTACTCCTCCTCCAGAGCCATTACCAGCTCAAATAAATCCAGTGAATCCGCTCCAAGATCTTCCTTGAAGGAAGTCTCCTCTGTAATATCTGCCGCATCTGCGTTCAACTGTTCTGCTACCATC
>VSNE01000058.1 GCA_009774155.1 Lachnospiraceae bacterium | reverse complement strand
TGAGCAAAGAAAAGCAGTCGCTGGAAGCAGAGAATGAAGCGCTTCGCATGGACATCGAACAGAACGAGTCGGAGAAGGAAGAGGAGCCGGAAGAAGAGCAGCAGAGCCCGGAAGAAGATTCGGCCTTTCCAAGCCGCTACCCATCCTATGGGGCGAGCGTGCTGAAGGCAAACTATTCGGAAGACCAGCCCTATATGACAATCAGTATTTATGAGGGGGGAAATATTGTGGCGGCGGGCGACGGAACCGTTGTGGCGGTAAGCTCCGATGATACTTATGCGCATATCGTTGAGATGGAGCATACAAGCGGATACAAAACACGCTATCTGTGCCGCCAGGAGGCGGAGCTGAAGGTGGAGGAAGGCGCCCAGGTTCTGAGAGGGGATACGCTGCTTACTGTGATTACCGATGAGACAATGCTGGATTATCAGGTTATTTTGAATGATGAATCTGTAGATCCGCTTTTAGTCATTGACGCAAAAGGATAAAAGGAGGATTTTATAATGTTAGGAAAAAGTAAAAACACAGTTCCCACGGTGCAGACCAAAATTGGCACCATTATTGGCGAGGGCGCAGTCTTTGACGGCAATCTGACGGCTCCGGAGGCTATACGTGTGGACGGAACCATTAATGGAAACTGTACTTGTGAAGCCAACCTGATTATCGGCACGGAGGGGAAGATCGAAGGAAATATTTCTGCCCAGAACGTTACGATCTCCGGTAAGGTGAACGGCGATATTTTTGTTCAGGGAAAGCTGGAGCTTCTCTCTACAGGAAGGGTATCCGGAAATATTGTCGCAAGGTCCCTGGTGGTGGATGAGGATGCTTATTTTGACGGCAGATGTACGATGACGACTGCTCTTAAGACAGATCCGGTACAGGAAATCAGAACAGAAGCGGTTCCAAAGGCAGAGATAAAAGCAGCGGAAGAAGAGTCATAAGAAATACTAATATATTATTTTACATATATTAAATTCACTAATCATAAAAAGTGTGTTAAGATTTAAGCCATAAGGAAAAATCTGGTTCTTCGGGTTTTGCCTGAAGCGGCGCGGCGCTGCAGAAACGATACACTTTATGATGGAGGTAAAAAACATGGTAAGACGCATCTTTGTGGAAAAGAAAGAGGCATTTGCAGTCAGAGCAAAAGAGCTGCAGGAAGAGATTAAAAGCTACCTTGGCATTCAGACAGTGACAGGTGTCCGGGTACTGATTCGTTATGATGTGGAGAACATCACGGAAGAGACCTTTGAGAAGGCATGCTGCACCGTATTCAGCGAACCCCCGGTAGACACGCTGTACAGAGAAAGCTTCGGGACTGCAGAACATGCGGCTGTATTCGGTGTGGAATATCTCCCGGGGCAGTTTGACCAGAGAGCGGATTCTGCCGTACAGTGTATACAGTTTCTGAACTCTTCCGAGGAGCCTGTGATTCGTACAGCCACAATTTATGTGATTGAGGGAACTGTAACGGCGGAAGAGCTTGCTTCAATTAAATCCTTCTGCATCAATCCGGTGGATTCCCGTGAGACAGATATGGTGAAGCCGCGGACTCTGGTGACTGTGTTCGAGGAGCCGGCGGATGTGACAATTTTTGACGGATTCCGGGATATGCCGGAAAATGAATTGAAGAAGCTTTATCTTTCCCTTAACTTAGCCATGACCTTCAAGGATTTTCTGCATATTCAGAATTATTTTAAGCAGGAAGAGAAAAGGGACCCTTCCATGACCGAGATCCGGGTGCTGGACACCTACTGGTCCGATCACTGCCGTCACACCACCTTTTCCACAGAGCTTAAGGATGTGTCCTTTGAAGACGGATATTACCGGACCCCGATTGAAAATACTTACAAACAGTATCTTGACGCCCATAAAGAAATCTTCCAGGGAAGAGACGACAAATTTGTCTGCCTGATGGATCTGGCTCTGATGGCTATGAGGAAGCTGAAAAAAGAGGGCAAATTGCAGGATCAGGAAGAATCCGATGAAATTAATGCGTGCTCCATTGTAGTTCCGGTGGAGATTGACGGTAGGACGGAGGAATGGCTGGTCAGCTTTAAAAATGAGACCCATAACCATCCCACGGAGATCGAGCCGTTCGGCGGGGCGGCTACCTGTCTGGGCGGAGCCATCCGCGATCCTCTGTCCGGCCGCGCCTATGTATACCAGGCTATGCGCGTGACCGGCGCGGCAGATCCGACAGTGTCCGTATCCGAGACACTCAAAGGCAAACTGCCTCAGAAGAAGCTGGTAAGAGGGGCGGCAAACGGCTACAGCTCCTACGGCAATCAGATCGGTCTGGCAACAGGTTATGTAAAAGAAATTTACCATCCGAATTATGTGGCAAAACGTATGGAGATTGGCGCCGTTATGGGTGCGGCTCCGAGAAAGGACGTAATCCGTGAGAACTCCGATCCGGGCGATATCATTATTCTGCTTGGGGGCCGCACCGGCCGTGACGGCTGCGGCGGCGCTACCGGCTCCTCCAAGGTGCATACCGAAGCATCCATCGAGACCTGCGGCGCAGAGGTGCAGAAGGGAAACGCGCCCACGGAACGTAAGATTCAAAGACTGTTCCGCCGG
Source organism: Lachnospiraceae bacterium (assembly GCA_009774155.1). GTDB lineage: Bacteria > Bacillota > Clostridia > Lachnospirales > Lachnospiraceae > Hominiventricola. The sequence continues at coordinate 8,888 of VSNE01000058.1, read as the reverse complement.
CCGGAGGTAACCTGCTTAATTAAGAAATGTAATGACTTCGGCGCAGGAGGCGTATCGGTAGCTATCGGAGAGCTTGCAGACGGACTGACGGTGGATCTGGATAAGGTTCCGAAAAAATATGAAGGTCTGGATGGGACAGAGCTTGCAATCTCCGAATCCCAGGAGCGTATGGCAGTGGTAGTGGCTCCTGAGAATGTGGATGAATTCAGAAAGTACGCGTCCGAGGAGAATCTGGAATCTGTGTGTGTGGCAGAGGTGACAAAGGCTCCGAGACTGGTGCTCAAGTGGAGGGTCAGGGAGATTGTCAATATTTCCCGCGCATTTCTGGACACCAATGGAGCTCACCAGGAGACAGCCGTGGCTGTGGATATGCCGTCTGAGACAAATAAATTTTTTGAGAGAAAAGAAGTCGGCGATGTAAGGGAAGCATGGCTGAATACTTTAAAGGATTTAAATGTATGCTCCCAGAAGGGCCTGGTGGAGATGTTTGACGGCTCCATAGGCGCAGGAAGCGTATTTATGCCGTATGGCGGCAAATATCAGCTTACCGAGACCCAGACCATGGTGGCAAAGCTTCCTGTTCTGAAAGGAAAGACCGATACGGTTACGATGATGAGCTATGGCTTTGATCCGTATCTGTCCAGCTGGTCTCCCTATCACGGGGCAGTATATGCAGTGCTGGAGTCTGTGGCCAGGATTGTGGCTTCCGGCGGCGATTACAGCAGAATCCGTTTTACCTTCCAGGAATATTTCCGCAGAATGACAGAGGACCCTCATCGCTGGAGCCAGCCCTTTGCAGCGCTTCTGGGCGCTTACAGCGCGCAGATGGGCTTTGGCCTTCCGGCCATCGGAGGAAAGGACAGTATGTCCGGCACGTTCAATGATATTGACGTGCCTCCCACATTGGTTTCCTTTGCAGTTGATATTGCAAGCTGTCGGCATATCATTACGCCGGAGCTTAAAAAGGCCGGAAATAAACTGGTGCTTTTAAGAATTGACAAAGACAGCTATGATCTTCCGGATTATGCGCAGGCGATGGATCAATACGGCAAATTCTTCGGGGATGTAAAAGCCGGAAGGATTATTTCTGCTTATGCGCTGGACGGCAAGGGTATCATTGCGGCAGTCAGTAAGATGGCGTTCGGCAACCGGCTGGGTGTGAAGCTGGAGCATAACCTGGACCCGAGGGATGCTTTTGCACCGGGCTTTGGCTGCATTGTGGCAGAGGTTCCGGACGGACGGGTCGGTGAACTGTCCATAACCTATACTTTAATCGGCGAGGTGACAGAGAGCGGCTTTTCCTACGGAAATGTATCGATCGGCATGGACGAGGCGCTGGATGCGTGGACAGGAACGCTGGAAAAGGTATTCCCGACCAGGGCGGAGAAAAACAAGGAGATTCTGGATACGCCGCTTTATAAGACAGACAGCATTTATATATGCAGGCATAAGACGGCAAGGCCGAGTGTGTTTATCCCTGTATTTCCGGGGACAAACTGTGAGTATGACAGTGCAAAGGCATTTGAACGCGCAGGTGCGGATGTGGTGACAAAGGTGTTCAGGAATTTAAGCGAAAGCGATATCCGTGAATCAGTGGACGTGTTTGAAAAAGCCATTGGACAGGCACAGATTATCATGTTTCCGGGAGGCTTCTCCGCGGGAGATGAGCCGGACGGTTCCGCAAAATTCTTTGCAACCGCCTTCCGGAATGAAAAGCTTGCGGAAGCGGTTATGAAACTGTTAAATGAAAGGGACGGTCTGGCGCTTGGCATCTGCAACGGCTTCCAGGCGCTGGTGAAGCTGGGACTGGTGCCAAACGGCGAGATTACAGGACAGGGGCCGGATTCCCCGACTCTGACCTTCAATACGATAAACCGCCATATTTCCAGGATGGTGTATACCAAGGTCGTATCCGATAAATCTCCGTGGCTTGCGGGCGCGGAGCTTGGAGCAACCTATGTGAACGCGGCTTCCCATGGGGAAGGTCGTTTTGTCGCATCCAGTGAATGGATTGACAGGCTGTTTGCCAACGGGCAGGTGGCCACCCAGTATGTAGATTTAAGCGGCAATCCGACTATGGATGAAGAGTGGAATATTAACGGCTCCTATGCTTCTATCGAAGGCATTACAAGTCCGGATGGACGTGTTTTTGGTAAAATGGCCCACTCAGAGCGGCGGGATACTGCCGTGGCCGTAAATATTTACGGCGAACAGGATATGAAGATTTTTGAATCCGGGGTAAATTATTTTAAATAAAGAACAGCGGAGGAAACAGGGACTGCAGCCGGCAGTCTCTGTTTTCGATCCGGAGAAGGAGTATTTTATGAGACTTGGAATTGTGGGAACCGGGGCGATTGTAAAGGAGGTGCTGCCTCAGCTTGGCCGCTGGGGATGGAAAGCGGCGGCCCTGTGCGGGACATCCAGAAGCAAGGATGCGGTTCGGACACTCTGCAGAGAGAATCAGATAGAGGAGGCCTACTTTGATTATGCCGCCATGCTTGCCGAAGCAAGGATAGATACAGTTTATATCGGCGCGCCTAATTTTCTGCATTATCATTTTGCAATGCAGGCATTAGAGGCAGGCAGACATGTAATTGTGGAAAAACCGATGACAAGCAACTGCCGGGAAGCAGAAGAGCTGGCGGCTTTGGCTAAAAAAAGAGGACTTTGTCTATTTGAGGCAGTCACCACAGTGTACCAGCCGAATTTTGCTGTTATCAAAGGTCTGCTGTCCAGGATTGGCAGGATCAGAGTGGTTAGCTGCAATTACAGTCAGTACAGCAGGCGGTATGATGATTTTCGGAAAGGAAAGGTTCTGCCTGCCTTTGATCCGGAAAAATCCGGAGGGGCTTTGATGGATTTAAACCTGTATAACCTGCATTATCTTCTGGGACTATTTGGAGAACCGCGGGATATCAAATACCATGCCAATGTGGAGAGGGGGATTGATACAAGCGGTATCCTGACTCTGGATTACGGAGACTTCCAGGCAGTCAGTATTGCGGCAAAGGACTGCGCGGCTCCGAAAAATTATGTAATTCAGGGCACGGACGGATATATCCTTCAGGATACCTCCGCCAATCTGTGCGGCGCAGTAACCCTGCATCTGAATGACGGGACGGAGGAGCTATATGATGAGAATCCTTCCAGCCGTCTGGAAGCGGAATTTTTAAGCTTTGCCCGGCAGATTGCTTCCGGCGACCGGACAGCCTGCTATCAAATGCTGGAGCACAGTCTGAAGGTATCCAGAATTCTTACTCAGGCGCGGCTGTCTGCCGGAATCCGTTTTCCGTCGGATGCTTTTATGGATGAAAAAAATAAATCCGGCATTAAAAAATAAAATTTCCGCATAATTTTCTCTTCCTCTTCGGATACTATCATCATAAAATCTGAAGGAGGAATGAACATGACAAAATTAGATTGTTCTGTTGTTAACTGTACGTATAATAAGGATAACTCCTGCTGTAAGGATAATATCCATGTGGGCGGACACAATGCAAGGATCACTGACCAGACCTGCTGCGAGAGCTTCCGCGAGCGCAAATATGACGGAACCCGCAATGCAGACGATATCCCAAGCAAACCGACGGAGGTTGGCTGCGACGCGACTACCTGTACTTACAATCAGTCCTGCAAGTGCCATGCGGACCAGATTCAGGTAGCCGGTTCCAATGCATGCAAATGCGAACAGACAGAATGTGCAACCTTTAAATGTGACTGCAAATAAACATCATAAAATCCGTATTGCTTCCTCAAAGAGCGGTACGGATTTTTGTGAATTGTATATAAAAAGTTCACTTGTTTTTTATGGATTTTGTCACTTGATTTTTTTAGATATTTTCGATATGATAAATCCAATCTAACAGACATGTTACTGGTAATGCAGGCAGGATCGATTGGAAATGGCATAGATGGTATGCTTATTTTTAATCGGTCTTTTTTTATGCTTTTGGGACTGTCTGAAAGTGATGTTGATTTTGGCCGGAATCACAATTGCAGTAAAATCCGAACAGAGGGAAAGGAAGAAAAAAATTATGGCAAAGGATTATGCAGGTACTGCCAAAGCAGTACTAAAGCAGGTAGGAGGAGAGGAGAATGTATCCCATCTGGAACATTGCTCCACGCGTCTCCGATTTTCGATTGCAGATGCGGGCAAGGTGGATAAGGATGCTTTGAAAGCAATCCCGGGAGTAATGGGAGTTGTCAGTAGCGGAAACCAGTGTCAGGTAGTTATCGGCAATGATGTGATCGAGGTTTATGACGAGCTGTTAAAAATCGGAACCTTCCATGGGGGAAGCGCGGTGCCTGCGGAAGGGGGAAGCAGGGATATCGGCGCCATGGTGCTGGACTTTATGGTAGGTATTTTCCAGCCGTTGGTTCCGGCAATCGCAGGCGGCGGTATCCTAAAAGCATTCTTATCCCTGCTGACGCTGCTGGGAGTGATGGATGCTTCAGGAGCATGGTATCGGGTGCTTTATAACGCGGCGGACGCGGCGCTTTATTTCCTTCCGGTTATGGTGGCGGTCACCATGTCGACCAAATTAAATTGTAATCGTCTGGTAGCAGTGGCTTCCGTAGGAGCGCTGATTCTTCCCGGGATGACATCCATGATTGCGGAAGGGATAAGTCTATGGGGATTCGGGATTAAAAATATTGCCTATGCCTATCAGGTGTTTCCGGCAATTCTTTCTGTGGCGTTTTTGTATTTTGTAGAAAAATATGTGACAAAGATGTCCCCGAAGCCGATTCGTGTATTCTTTGTACCTATGGTCTGTTTTGCGGTGGTGGTTCCGGTTACGCTTTTAGTTCTCGGACCCGTCGGCTTTACCGTGGGACAGGGATTAACCACTGTAATTTTATTCTTATATAATAAGCTTGGATGGCTTGCAGTGGCGCTTCTGGCGGCTATTCTTCCGCTTATGATTGCCATGGGTATGCATAAAGCGCTGGTTCCTTACGCTGTTACGTCCATCACAGAGATGGGCGAGGAGCTTTTATATATGCCGGCATCCCTGGCGCATAACATTTCGGAAGGCGGAGCCTGCTTCGCGGTAGCCCTGCGCACAAAGGATTCGGATCTTCGTTCGGCAGCGATCTCGGCGGGAATTTCTGCGATTTTTGGTATTACGGAGCCGGCTCTGTACGGTGTGACTCTTCAGAATAAGCGCGCGCTTTCCGGCGTGGTCATCGGAAGCTTTGCAGGAGGCCTTGCGGTCGGAATAACAGGACTTAAGGCATTTGTGGCTATGGGGCCCGGTCTTGCCGGTATGGCAATGTTTGTGGATGTGGAAAACAGCATGAATATTGTATGGGGCTTCGTCGGCTTCGGCGTGTCGCTGGCCGTATCCTTTGCGGCTACCATGATTCTTTTCAGGGACAACGGAGTACAGGAATTCAAAGCTCCGGAAGCAGTGGAGGACGGAAATGGAATCGTAAGTCCGCTGGAAGGTAAGCTGATTTCCCTGCAGAATGTAAATGACGAAGTATTTTCTGCCGGAATTCTTGGAGACGGCATGGCAGTGATTCCGGAGAAGGGGGAGCTTTATGCGCCTGCGGATGCCAGCATTGATACAGTATTTGATTCCAAGCATGCAATTTCCATGGTATGCGGCAATGGGGCGGAGCTTCTGCTGCACGTAGGTCTGGAGACTGTAAAGCTGGATGGGAAATATTTTGAACCCCAGGTAAAAAGCGGGGATCACGTAAAAGCCGGACAGCTTCTGATGAAATTTGACTTAAAGTCACTGAAAAAAGAAGGCTTTGACGTAGTAACACCGATCATTATCACAAACTCGGCAGATTATCGGATTGATAAGGCGTCGGACGGCATGGTAAAAAACGGAGATCTGATTATGGGTCTTAAGAAACAGGAGGCATAAAGATGAGTTTTCCAAAAGGATTTTTATGGGGCGGAGCCGTTGCGGCAAACCAGGTGGAGGGCGCCTGGAATACAGGCGGCAAGGGCTGGTCTGTGGATGATGTGGCTACCTATAAGCCCAATGTGGACGTAAAGGATTATAAGGCGCATGTAACCGTTTCCAGCGAGTCAGTAAAGAAAGCAATGGAGGATTCGGATGACACCTATTATCCGAAACGCCGCGGAATTGATTTCTATCATCATTATAAAGAGGATTTGGCGCTGTTTGCGGAGATGGGATTTAAAGTGTTCCGTTTATCTGTTGCATGGACCAGACTGTTTCCCACAGGGGAGGAGAGCGAGCCGAATGCGGAGGGGCTTGCGTTTTATGAGGCTGTTTTTAAAGAGATGAAGCGGCTTGGAATAGAGCCTCTGGTTACGCTTTCCCATTATGAGATGCCGCTGGCGCTGAGCCTGAAGTATAACGGCTGGACGGACAGAAAGGTGGTTGACTGCTTTGTAAGGTTCAGCCGCGCCTGCTTTGAACACTATGGAAAATATGTAAAATACTGGCTGAACTTTAACGAAGTGGACAGCATTATCCGACATTCCTTTATTACTGCGGGTATCATCCCGGATCTCTGCGGTGAAAAGGGGGAGATTCCGTGCTGCTATCAGGCGCTGCATCATCAGTTTGTGGCGGCCGGGATTGTGACAAAGCTCTGCCATGAGATGGTTCCGGGCGGACAGATGGGGTGCATGCTGACGAAGCTGATGACATATCCCCGTACCTGTGCGCCGGAGGATGTGGCTGCGACCCAGAAGAAAAATCTGGAAAATATGTTTTACTCAGACGTAATGGTGTTTGGAGAATATCCGCGGATGATTTTAAGAGATCTGGAAAAGCGCGGAATTGAGATTCGGATGGAGCCGGGAGATTTGGAAATTATCAAAGAGGGCGTTGTGGACTTTGTATCCTTCAGCTATTATATGAGTATGACGGAGTCCGTAGATCCGAATGCAGAGCGCACGCCGGGAAATACAGTTCTGGGAGTGAAGAATCCGTATCTTCCGTCCAGTGAATGGGGATGGCAGGTAGACCCGGTGGGACTGCGTATTTCTCTTATCGAGCTCTATGATCGTTATAAAAAACCATTGTTTATTGTAGAAAACGGCATAGGCTCCAGAGATGTGGTGGAAGAGGACGGTTCCATTCATGACCCGTACCGGATCGAATATTTCCGCCGGCATTTTAAAGAGATGGAGAAGGCGGTTGATGACGGTGTGGAGCTGATGGGGTATACAAGCTGGGCGCCCATTGATCTGATTAGCGCATCCACCAGCCAGATGAGTAAGCGCTACGGGTTTATTTATGTGGATCAGGATGATTTGGGCAACGGAACTTTGAAGAGAAGCCGCAAGGACAGCTTTTACTGGTATCAGAAGGTGATCCATACAAACGGGGCGGATATGGAGTAGGAGCTGTATCATGGCTGCAATCAGGCATGACAGAAAAGGCGTGTGGTAAACAAGGGGGAGGAAAGGGCAGTGCTGCGTATTAAAAAGGTGTTAAATTCCAGTGTAGTACTGGTATCGGAAGAAGAAGGTGATGAATTCATTGTCCTGGAAAAGGGAATTGGTTATGGCAGAAAGCCGGGAGAGACTGTGGAGGTTAAGGAGGAGAGCCGGATATTTGTACAGCTTTCCCAGACAGACCGCAATCAGCTGGCTGAGCTTTTAAGCTCCATTCCCTCCGGTTACCTGGAAGTGACCCAGGCAATTGTAGCCTATGCGGAGCAGACGCTGAATACCTCCCTGAATGAACATATCTATCTGGCTCTGACCGACCATCTGCATTTTGCGGTGGAGAGGTTTGAACAGAATATGATAATCACAAACAGAGTATTCTGGGAGCTGAAAAGCTTCTATCCCAAAGAATACCGGATTGGACTGAAGGCATTGGAGATTGTCCGGAACGAACTGGGAATCAGACTGCCGGAGGAGGAAGCGGCAAATATTGCCTTCCATATTGTGAATGCACAGAAAGAAGAGGAGGTGCAGTATGACGCCATGCGGGCGGCCAGGCTGATTGGCCAGGTTGTGACACTGGTAACCTATTTAATGAAGTGTCAGCCTGACAAGGAAAGCCTGCACTATTCCCGGTTTATCAGTCATATGCAGTATTTTGCGGAACGGTTTTTCACGGACCGAATGCTGGATTCTGCCGATGATTTTCTCTATGCGCAGATGGAGCAGGGATATCCAAAGGCAGTGGCCTGCGCAGAAAAGGTGAGGACTCTTTTGCTGAAGGAATATCATAAAGCAATCAGCAATGAGGAGACGGCCTATCTGGCAGTGCATATCCAGAGACTTGCATCGAGAAATTAATGCACAGGTGTCATAAAGTAACAAACCAATAAATGCAGACAGCCATACCTCTATTCCGTATAAAATGGCATATGTGGCATTTCAAATATGTGGTTCAGAAGTATTAGAAATTAGAAAAACGAAAACAGTATTCCACGATTTGAAAGGATAGAGGTAAATGAGCATGGAAAAAACAGTATATATCACAAAGAAAGAACGGGAAATGTGCTACAAAGTGATTGATGCGTTTGCGGAACTGTACGAAATAGAAGATGAGGATATTTTATTGGTTGATGTTGGCAGGTATGGTTTTGTTAAATTGCAGTGTTATACACCGTCATATGGTTTTGAAGAACTTGACACTTATACAGACAGTAAGAGCTTATTTGAGGGACTTTGGGACGAATGGTTCAATCTAAATATGTTTTTATTTGCTAGGGAAATGCAGTTAGATGATGTTCTCTATGACGATATATTCAACAATCTGCCAAAGGAAAAACAGTCGGAACTAATCGGGAAAAAAGGCGAGTTTGCAAAAAAGGCGGGTATAATTCCGTAAAATAAATTTTGCAGAAAGAAACTCCTCTTTGTAGAGGGTAAAAAATTAGAATGGCTCTGTATATGATAATATGCAGGGCTTTTCTTAATCGGCAATATACTCATT
>VSNE01000057.1:3898-11486 GCA_009774155.1 Lachnospiraceae bacterium | reverse complement strand
GGACCACGCAGATCCCGCGGATTTCAAACGACTTAGGATAGAACCTGGACAGCTCCTTAAGCGCATATAAAAGAGCCATACTGTCCTTCCCCCCGGATACTCCCACTGCAATCCGGTCATGCTCCTCAATCATATGATATTTTTCCACTGCCTGCCGTATCAGGCTTAAAAGCTTCTGAAGCTTCATCCCTATAATTCCTCCATTTAAACGGGAAGGGACTGCTGCAAAATCCGGATGTCCCGCCATATAAATCTCGCCTGGCAAAGACGCCCGCATTTTGCAGCAGCCCCTTCTCTTTGTATTTTACATTTCCAGATATTCCAGAATTTCCTCCGGCGGATGAAACCCGGTTATGGTCTGAAAGATCTTCTCCCCGTTCATCACAAGCATGGTAGGCACATGTGTTACGCCGAACCGTTCGGCAAGCCGCGGGTCTTCATCAATGTTAACCTTGCAGAATTTCACATCACATGCTTCATCTGCCACCTGTTCCAGAACCGGAAGCTGTGCTTTACAGGGGCCGCACCAGTCCGCATAGAATTCTATGAGCACCGGGCCGCCTGCCTCTGTCACTTCAGTCTGAAAATTGTCTCCGGTAATCTTCCTGATTTCCATTGGCACTCTCCTTTCTGAGTTACACAGTAGAAGTGTGCCCAATCAGCAGTCCGGATAATCTGGGAGATGTGTCCATCACAGTCCGGATTTTTGCGCCTGCTCTATTTCTGCGTATATACCCGGATTACAGATGCCACCTCCCGGATCATGGACATTTCTCCGAATATCATAAGCGCATCATGCAGATGGCGGTTTTCAACCTTATCCGTGATTACAACCAGCTCCGCCACACCGTCGACTGCCGGCTTTTGGATCACCTGATTAATACTTACGTTGTTATTTCCGAGCACACCGGCCACGCCGGCCAGAATGCCGGTTCTGTCCTCCACAATCAGACGCAGGAAATACTTATGCCTGGATTCACCGGCTGCTTTCATAGGAAGCCTTTTATAACAACTGCACCCGATTCTGCCGCAGCAGTCATACTGCATATTGCGGGCCACGGTAATCAAGTCTCCCATAACCGCGCTGGCCGTAGGAAATTCACCGGCTCCCTTTCCCTGGAACATTGCGTCGTCCACCGCGTCGCCATGTATAAACACTGCATTGAAGGAATCACTGACACCTGCCAGCGGATGGCTGGACGGAATCATCATCGGAAATACTCCCACCTCCATCTCATGATCCGTATTTCTCGCCACGCCGAGAAGCTTCAGTGTATATCCGAATTCACCCGCATACTGGATATCCTTTGCTGTAATTTTTGTAATGCCTTTAATGTCCACATCCTGGAATGTCACACGGGAATGAAACGCAATCGACGCAAGAATAGCCATCTTCCGTCCCGCATCCAGGCCCTCTATATCTGCCGTTGGATCTGCCTCTGCAAATCCCAGCTCCTGGGCTTTTTTCAGTGCATCGGCAAAATCCATACCCTCTTTGGTCATCTTGGTCAGAATATAATTTGTGGTGCCGTTTACGATTCCCATCACTTCCGTAATATCATTTCCTGCCAGACATTCCTTAAGCGGCCGGATAATGGGGATTCCGCCGGCTACCGCCGCCTCAAACTGCAGATCGCAGTGATTCTGCTCCGCCGCGTCCATCAGTTCCTCTCCGTGCTCCGCCATCAGATCTTTATTGGCGGTCACTACATGCTTTCCTGCCTTCAGCGCCTGCAAAATATAAGTACGGGCCGGTTCAATGCCTCCCATCAGCTCGATGACTATCTGGATCTCCGGATCGTTTACAATCTGCTCCCAACTGTCAGTCAGCGCCTCGTCCGGAATTCCCTCTCTCTTTTTTGACAAATCCCGCACTAAGATTCTGCTGATTTCCAGGTCTGCCTGAATTTTAAAGGGCATCTCGTCCTTTCTTTTCTCCAGCAGCTTGTAGACGCCTCCTCCTACCGTTCCCATACCGAGCAGCGCTGCTTTAATTTTCTTATATTTATGCATGATTCTCTCCAAACAGTATATTTTCCACAATAAAGGCCGCATCCCTGATACATGCCTCGCAGCTATGCATCGGCTTTTTGTCTCCGGCTCCCTTTAATTCCCGGCACACAGTGGAACCGCATTTTTCCTGAAAGCTTCTGACCATCTCTTTGGACAGCTTATAGGTTCTTCCTTTTGTTCCCGGGGCTTCCAGCTTTCCGTCGCTGTTCTTCAGCCCGGCCAGCACAACGGCGCCGGACAAAGCGCCGCAGGTTGCCTCCATACAGCCCATCCCGGCTCCGAAGCCCTCTGTCATGCGAAATACAGTCTCTTCCTCCAATCCCAGAAGATCGCAATATGTACAGGCAACCGCCTGTGCACAGTTAAAGCCTTTGTTATGTCTTTTAATTGTATCCTCAATCCTGCTTTCCATTTGTTCCTCCTCCATGTATTATGCTCTGCAGCCCGTTTTGTCAGATATTTGCCCGAATCAGCTTCGGACGGTATCCATGATTTTCCAGTTCCCGGATGATCCGTTCTTTATGCTCTGTGCCAAAGGCCTCCATAGTAATTTTCAGCTCCACAGCCGCGTTCCTGTTTGTGCTTACGAACTGATTGTGATCCAGACGGATGACATTTCCCTGCTGCCCTGCAATAATGGACGCCACATTCACCAGCTCGCCCGGTTTATCCGGCAGAAGCACAGATACGGAGAAAATACGATCTCTCTGAATCAGTCCGTGCTGCACCACAGAGGACATGGTAATAATATCCATATTGCCTCCGCTTAAAATGCAGACCACCTTTTTATTTTTTACCTTCAGATGCTTCAGCGCCGCCACGCTCAGAAGACCGGAATTTTCCACAATCATCTTGTGATTTTCCACCATATCCAAAAACGCCACAATCAGCTCATCATCCGGAACGGAAATAATCTGGTCAATATTTTTCTGGATATACGGAAAAATATCCTTTCCCGGCTGGCGCACCGCCGTACCGTCCGCAATCGTATTGCTGTGCTCCAGGCAGATGACCTCTCCCTTTGCCACAGACTGCTCCATACAATTGGCCCCTTCCGGCTCCACGCCGATCACCTTAATCTTCGGGTTCAATTGCTTTGCCAGCGTTGCCACGCCGGCTGCCAGTCCTCCTCCTCCAATCGGAACAAGAATATAATCTACCAGCGGAAGCTCTTTAAAAATCTCCATGGAAATGGTTCCCTGTCCGGTCGCCACATCCAGATCATCAAAGGGATGAATGAATGTATAGCCATGCTCCTTTGACAGCTCATAGGCGTGGGCGCATGCCTCATCATAGTCATTTCCGTGCAGCACCACCTCCGCGCCGTATGCCTTCGTGCGGTTCACTTTAATCAAAGGAGTCGTTGTAGGCATACAGATCACTGCTTTGCACCCGTATTCCTTTGCCGCATAGGCCACTCCCTGCGCATGATTTCCTGCAGACGCGGTGATCAATCCTTTTCCTCTTTCCTCCTCTGTCAGCGTACTGATCTTATAATAAGCCCCCCGGATTTTAAACGCCCCTGTTTTCTGCATATTTTCAGGCTTTAAATATATTTTGTTTCCGGACTGTTCGCTGAAATACTGGCTGAACATCAGCCTGGTCTGTATCGTCACTTTGCCTACGATCTCGCAGGCCTCCTCAAATTTTTCTAAAGTCATCATCTTTTTTGTATCTCCTTTTGTTGTATTCTTCTGTCAGCTTCCGGAACCGGTCAGGAACAAAGCGTTTACAAATGTGTCTGCGTCAAATTTCTGTAAATCGTCAATATGTTCCCCCACGCCAATATATTTTACCGGAACGTTCAGCTCCGACTGGATCGCTACGGCAATGCCGCCCTTTGCGGTTCCATCCAGCTTTGTCAGTATAATTCCGGTAAGATTCGCCGCCTCTCCGAACTGTCTTGCCTGCTCCAGAGCATTCTGTCCGGTCGTTCCGTCCAGCACTACCATTGTTTCCCGATAGGCATCGGGATATTCCCGCTCAATAATGCGGTTGATTTTGCGAAGCTCCTCCATCAGATTTCTTTTATTGTGAAGTCTTCCCGCCGTGTCTATCAGAAGCACGTCTGCCTTTCTCGCCTTTGCGGCGCACACGGCATCATAGACCACGGAAGCCGGATCAGCGCCTTCGCTTCCGCCGATGATCTCCACACCGGCGCGGTTCGCCCACTCGGTAAGCTGTTCTCCCGCCGCTGCCCGGAACGTATCCGCCGCCGCCAGAATGACCTTGCGTCCCTGATCCTTCAGCTTTCCTGCCAGCTTTCCGACGGAAGTCGTCTTGCCGACTCCGTTGACGCCGATAACCAGAACCACCGAGGTGCAATGTTCAAACTCATAAGCAGTCTCTCCTACCCGCATCTGTTCTTTAATGCTGTTAATCAGAAGCTCCTTGCATTCTTCAGGCTTCCTGATATGCTGTTCCTTTACTTTTTTCTTCAGATTCTCAATAATCGAAGTCGTTGCGTTGATTCCGATATCGCCCATAATAAGGATTTCCTCAATTTCATCGTAAAAATCCTCATCAATATCCGAGAATCCGTTAAAAATCGCATCCATGCCGGATACAATATTATTTCTCGTCTTGGTCAGTCCCTCTGCCAGACGCCTGAAAAACCCTTTCTTTTCCTCCGCCATAAGTAATACCTCCTATTTATCCAGATCATTCTCTATCAGATTTACCGATACTAAAGCAGACACGCCCTTTTCCTGCATGGTGATGCCATACAGCCGATCCGCCGCGTTCATTGTGCCCCTTCTGTGAGTGATAACGATGAACTGAGTATATTTTGTCAGCTTATGTAAATATTTTGCAAAACGCACGACATTAGAATCATCCAGCGCCGCCTCAATCTCATCCAGCAGACAAAACGGGGACGGTTTCAGGTTTTGAATTGCAAACAAAAGCGAGATCGCTGTCAGGGCTTTTTCACCGCCTGAAAGCTGCATCATATTCTGCAGCTTCTTGCCCGGCGGCTGGGAGATAATACGGATGCCGGTCTCCAGCACATCATCCTCGTCTATCAGTTCCAGCGTACCCTTTCCTCCTCCGAACAGCTCTTTAAACGCCTTGTCAAATTCCTTTTGAATTAATGCAAATTGTTCGCGAAACTGTCTTTTCATACCGCTGTCCAGTTCAGAAATAATCTGCTTTAACGCCCCTTCTGCTTCCAGAAGATCCTTCCTCTGTCCATCCATAAAGAAATATCTCTCTGATACCTCCTTATAATCTTCGATGGCATTGACATTCACATTACCAAGCTCTTTTATCTCATCCTTCACCGCGCTGCAGCTTTTCTTCAGCTCCTGAAGATTCTGGTATTGCGTTTTCCTGAGCGGCAGCGCCCCGTTATAGGTCAGTTCATATTCTGCCCACATATGGTTCATCAGACCTTCGGAAACTTCCTCCAGTTTTTCCTTTTGGCTGTTCAGCCGGAAAAGTTCTTTATCCAGCTCATTGATACGGTCAGATAACTCCTCCCGTCTGCCAAAAAAGCTTTTATGGGATGCGGACTGATCTTCTTTTTTCTTCTGAAGAGACACTGTTTCCTCCTCCAGCCCTGCAATGGCTTCTGTCATCCGATCCATCTCAGACTGAAGAATGCCAATGCCGTTCTCCCGGCTTTTCGTATCCTCCTCTGCCTGGCTCATATTCCGCCAAAGCTCCTCCTTCTCCTTTTGAAGCTTTTCAAGCTCTCCCTCGATACGCGTCAGATTGGAAGCGGCAAACTCTGTTTTCTGAAGAATGGACGCTGTATCCAAATGATACTCCTCCAATGTCCTGGAAGCTTCCGCTTCCTTTTGACGCTCCTCCTCCAGCCGCTTCTGGTAGGTTTCCGCCGCAAAGGCGTAGGCCTTCTCCATCTTTTCAGATTCCTTCAGTTCCTGCTGATTTCCCTTTTTTATTTCCTGAAGCTCCAGTCTCTGACGCTCCAGCTCCAGACTTTCCTTCTCGAATTGTTCCAGATCTGTTTCTGCCGTCCGTTTCTGCTCCCTTAACTGCTCCACACTCATCCGGACCGTATTCTCACGCACCCGGATTTCCTGAAGTCTGGCCCCGCCTTCATCCAGCTTTGTATAGCAGCTCCCCCGCTCATTCTGTATTTCCGCCAGTTCTTTCTGAATGTGTTCCAGATTTTTCCTGAGCCGGCTGACCTTTTCCTTTCCCTCTTCAATCTCACGATTCCTGCTCAGAAGGCTGCTGCTGTTTTTAAACAGCCCTCCGGTCATAGAGCCTCCGGGATTCATGGATTCTCCCTCCAGCGTCACGATACGCAGGCTGTAACGGTATTTTCTCTGTAAAGCAATGGCATGATCTATCTGATCCACCACAACTGTTCTTCCTAACAACTGCTCCATGACCTTCCGGTAACGTTCCCCGGTCTGTATCAATGTGTGCGCAAGCCCAATGACTCCCGGTTCCTTTAATGCCTGAACCTGGTGAAACTGCTGCGGATTTTTTACCGCCGTCAAGGGCAGAAATGTCACTCTTCCGAAACGGTTCTGCTTTAAAAATGCAATCAGATGTTTGGCGGTTTCCTCATCCTCTGTAACCACATTCTGAATACTGCCGCCAAGAGCAGTCTCCACCGCAGTCTCATATTTTTTCTCAGTCTGAATCAAATCAGCCACCACGCCGCAGATACCGTCCACCTTTTCCTTCTGCTCCATGACTCTGCGGATACTTCCGCCATAGCCGTCATAGCGCTCGGCCAGGTTCTGAAGGGATTCCAGACGGGACGCCTCCCTGTGGTATGCAGTCTGCCCGTCCTCCAGACGCTTTCTGCAGGCTGTGATCTGCTGCTGCAGCTCCGAGATCCGCTTTTCAAGCGTCTCTCTGGCCTTTGTTTTTTCCTGAAGCTCCTGCTGAACGCCATAAAGCTGCGCTTCCCTTTGCTTTAGCAGCTCATCCTGGCCCATCTGGGCGCTTTTCATATGAATCAGCTTCTGGTTTACTTCCGCCTTCCGGATCTGAATCTGTTCTGTCATGGCATCATAGCGCTGAAGCTTTCCTTTAATGGAAGAGCGCTGATTCAAAAGAGCAATAATTTCATTTTTGCTGTTCTCCACATTGGTCTGACTGTCCGCAATCCGCTGCTGAATGTCTGTCAGAGCTTCTTCTGCTTCTTTCTGCACCTTTTGCGCCTGGGACAGCAGCGCATCCAGCTCTCTTTTTTCCTCAAAAACAGATTTTCTTTCTTCCTCCCGCTGTTTCTGTTCCCTCTCTATGCTTTCCGCCCGTTCCCGGTAATGCCGGCCGCTTTCCGACGCCGAACGGACCTGTTCTTTCAGAACCTCAATCCGGCCCTTGATCTGCTGCTTTTGAATACGCACCTCAGAAGCCTTTTCCCTGGCCGTATCAATCTGCCGCTCAATCGTCTCCAGCTCCTTCTCAATCCGCTCATATTCCAGCTTGGTATCCCCAAAAGCTTTTTCTGTCTCCTCCATATCTCCCTTGGTAATCTTCTGTACCTCCGCAAGCTTTTGGAGCCGTGCTTTTATCTGTTCCATCTCCATAAGGAAAATATGGATCTCGGACTGTTTTAGGCTTTCCCGTTTTTTCAAATATTCCTTCG
>VSNE01000057.1:0-3888 GCA_009774155.1 Lachnospiraceae bacterium | reverse complement strand
CGCTTTTTCTGCCTGGCGCTCCAGAGGTCCCAATTGTTTCTCCAGCTCGGCCAGAATATCATTGATACGCAGCAGATTTTGTTTTTCATCCTCCAGCTTCTTTTCTGCAATCTTTTTTCTTTTCTTGAATTTTACAATTCCGGTTGCCTCATCAAACAGCTCGCGCGCTTCCTCCGGCCTTGTGCTTAAAATCCGGTCTATCTGCCCCTGACCGATAATTGAATAGCCTTCTTTTCCGATGCCGGTATCATAGAACATCTCCTGTACATCCTTCAGGCGGCAGGCAGTCCCATTTAAAAGATATTCACTTTCCCCCGAACGATATAACCTTCTGGCAACGGTTACCTCTTCATATGCCACCGGAAGCTGATGATCTCCGTTGTCCAGCGTAATCGCCACATAAGCATAGCTCAAAGGCTTCCGGTTCTCCGTACCCGAAAAAATAACATCCTGCATAGTGCCGCCCCTGAGCTGTTTTACCCGCTGTTCTCCCAGCACCCAGCGTACGGCGTCTGCAACATTGCTCTTGCCGGAACCATTCGGTCCTACAATTCCTGTAATTCCGTTATGGAACTCAAATACAATCTTGTTTGCAAAGGACTTGAATCCCTGCACCTCTATACTTTTTAAATACATGCATATGTTCCTGTTCTATATAGGTCTCGTAAGCGCATGATATGCCGCCGCCTGCTCCGCCGCCTTCTTTGTACGTCCGCTTCCCTCGCCGATTACCTTTCCGCCAAGCATGGCCTGTACCACAAAAAGCTTTTGATGGTCCGGCCCTTCCTCCCGGATCAGTTCATAGTGCAGCTTCTCCTCATGATGTGCCTGTATCCGTTCCTGCAGAATGGTTTTACTATCAAAAAAGAGCTTCTTATGCTCCAGATCATTTAAAATAAACCGCTGTATGAATTCTTTTGCGCTAGTAAAACCACCATCCAGATAGATTGCTCCAATCAATGCTTCACAGGCATCGGAAGTAATCGAAGGACGTTCTCTTCCCCCGCTGGATTCCTCTCCTTTGCCGAGCAGGATGTAATTTCCAAGCGATATATTTGCAGCGCAAAAGGCCAGCGTCTGTTCGCATACAATACTTGCGCGGGTTTTTGTGGCGTCGCCCTCCGGCATCTGCGGATACCGTTCGTATAAAAATTCGCTGGTCGCCAATTCAAGCACTGCATCTCCCAAAAATTCCAGACGCTCATTGCACTGCAGTCTCCCCATATGCCGCTCGTTGGCATAGGAGCTATGGCACATGGCCCGCTTCAGAAGATCGGCATTTTTAAACCGATAACCTATTTTTTCTTCCAATTCCCTCAGAAGAACTGTTTCTTCCATAAAATATTCTCCGTTCATACGAAAAGCCCCTTTTGTCAAAGGGGCCTCTTCTACTTGTCTAGTTTAATGCATTTTTAATCTGCTCAACAGCATCCCCGACTGATACGATCTTCTCCGCATCTTCATTCGCAATCTCAATGTCAAATTCCTCTTCGATGCCCATAATAATCTGAAATACATCCAGGGAATCTGCTCCCAGATCGTCCACAAATGTGGTTTCCGCCGTAATCTCGTCTGCGTCCACATTCAATACTTCTGCAATGATCTCCTGTAATTTCTCAAATTCCATGATCTCCATTCCTTTCTATTTTTTCTTCTGCCTGAATTCCGGCTTTGATTTTTTCGTTCATCCGCTGCTCGGTAAAGGTTACGCACTGAAGGATGGAATTACATATTTCCGCCGACTTGGAACTTCCATGGGTTTTAACAACCAGTCCCTTTAATCCCAGCAGAGGCGCCCCGCCATACTGACTGGTATCGAAACGCTTCAGCGTCTGTTTCAGAGCCGGTTTCACCAGAAGAGCCCCTATCTTGCTGCGCAGACTTGACATCATCCCCTTCTTCACCATGGAGATCAGAGTCTGGCCCACTCCTTCATACAGCTTCAGAATGATATTTCCCGCAAAGGCTTCGCAGACAATCACATCTGCATATCCGGACGGGATATCGCGCGCTTCAATGCTTCCGATAAAATTAATATCTTTACATTCCTTCAGCAGCGGGAATGTTTCCTTGACCAGTGCATTGCCCTTCTCCTCCTCAGCGCCGATGTTCACAATTGCAACCTTCGGGTTGGAAACCCCCATTACATGCTCCATATAGATGGAACCCATTTTTGCAAACTGAACCAGATGGGAAGGTCTGGCATCCACATTGGCTCCGCAGTCAATCAGCAGAGAAGCTCCCCTTTCAGTCGGCAAAAGAGGTGCAAGAGGAGGTCTCTCCACGCCTTTGATTCTTCCTACGATCAACTGTCCCCCTACCAGAACAGCTCCTGTACTGCCGGCTCCGACAAACGCATCTGCTTCTCCGTTCTTCACCATCTTCATGGCTACTACAATGGACGAATCTTTTTTTGTACGGATCGCCTGAACCGGAGGCTCTGCCATCTGAATGATTTCTGCGGCGTTCACCACCTCGATTCTGGAAGAATCATACTGATATTTCTGCAGCTCTGCTCTAACCGCCTTTTCCTGTCCGACCAAAAATATCCTCAGATCTTCCCGACTGTCCGCCGCTTCCACGGCTCCCTTTACTATTTCCAGCGGCGCGTGGTCTCCGCCCATGGCATCTACTGCAACTTTTATCAGTTCCTGCATTCCTCTTCCTCCTTGTTGTCTATATCATAATACGAAAACAGATTCTTGAAGTCAATACTTTGAAAGAAAAAAAGAGACAGAATCTGTATTCTGTCCCCTTCAGTCCTTTTATTTACCAGCGTGCAACGACTGTCTGTCCTGCCTTTGCCTCCATTCCGGTGCTGTACTCAATCTTTGACGCCGCCCCGTCCTCCGTCACAATCTGCATGACCTCCATACAGTACCCCTTGGCTTCCATGCTTTCACGGTCAAAACGGATCAGCTCGGTCCCTGCCTTTACCTCGTCGCCGGGTTTTATAAAAGACTCAAACCCTTCTCCCTTCAGACTGACCGTATCCACACCGATATGAATAAGAATCTCAATGCCGCCTTCCAGCTCCATGCCCACCGCATGATTGCTCTTATCCATTGTAGCGGTTACTTTTCCGTCCGCCGGAGCCACGACCATATTTCCGGTGGGGCAAATAACGATTCCGTTTCCAAGCGCACAGGATGAAAATACTGCGTCGCTGGCCTCGGACATCGGAATTACCCTGCCGTCCGCTGCCGCTGTCATCTCATGTAACTCCTGCTTTTCTTTTTTCTTAAAAAAATTAAACATCACAATTCCTCCTGCTCTTTAACATAACAGAATAACACGTCTCTGTCTATTCATAATCTTCCTTAATTATATGGATAATCATCATTTCGGCGGCTACCCGGTCTCTCTTCCCGGAGTCCGAAGATTAAATTTCAGAATGCAGAATCTAAAAACAGAGTAATACAGTATCCCGAATACCAGCCCTATCGGCCACAGAAGTATAGGGTTTTCCGCCATTGGAGCATTTAAGGACAGAAAATAGTCCATTAGTCCGGCGCTGAAATTAAAGCCTACCCGAAACGGCAGCGCCGCACAGACAAATCCTGAGATACCGGTCAAAAATGCATGCACAAAGAAAAGCCCCGGCGCAAGAAACATAAAAGAGAATTCCATCGGCTCCGTAACCCCGGTCAATACGGAGCAAACAGCAGCCGACATTAAAAGCCCTCCCGCCATCTTCCGGTTTTCGCTGTACGCGGTCTGATACATGGCAAGCGCGGCTCCCGGCATTCCAAATATCATAACCGGAAAAAATCCGGTCATATACTGTCCGGTCTGCCCGTAGACCCCTGTTCCTCTCCAGAAGTTGTTCAGATCCGAAATTCCCGCCAAATCAAACCAGAAAACGGAATTCAATGCATGATGCAGACC
>VSNE01000056.1 GCA_009774155.1 Lachnospiraceae bacterium | reverse complement strand
AGTCCTCGATAGCTCAATGGTAGAGCACACGGCTGTTAACCGTGGTGTTGCAGGTTCGAGCCCTGCTCGGGGAGTTTTGTTATATGGCGCAGTAGCCAAGTGGTAAGGCAATGGTCTGCAACACCAGTACTCACCGGTTCAAATCCGGTCTGCGCCTTTTCGGAGACCTCGAAAAATCTTGATTTTTCGGGGTTTTTTCTTTGCTTCAATTTTTGGCTTGAAGTTTTGCTCAGAGCCGTGTCGCAAAAGTATGGCGCATGGCATGATGTTGTCCGTCAAATTATCATCCGGCATTTCTTCAGGTTGACAGAGAAAAAACTGCCCATGCAGATTAAAACAAAGGATATTTAATGATATTTGCGGCATCCAGAATGCATTTCACTGCAAACAGGTTGTTTGAATGATTTAGACAGACTATAATAACTGTTATTTCTATAAAAAATAACAAGGGAGGCATTTATGAAACTGAAAAAGGCAATGGTATTATTTGGTACTGTCTGCATATTGAACACAATGATTGTAGGATGCGGTTCCAGCTCTGAATCTGCTGCTAAAACAGAAGAAACCCAGGCAGAGGAATTAAATGATGCGCCATTAAAAGACATTGATGGGAATACAGAGGCGCTACAGGAAAATACAGCAGGAAAATGGCAGGTTTTAGAGCCGGATGTTGCAGCTGCTGTCGATGCGGATTTCCTGGGTAAGGTTCGGAAGATGGAAGAGGACTCATTTTTCATCGTCGAGAGGAAAGTGAAAATTCCTGGTGACGGTTCCATAGTATACAGTTCTCCAAGCTCCGATGCGGATATTCCCGATTCCCAGTTGATTCATGTAGTTTTTGAAGAAGATACTCGTTTTTATTTGAAGGACACTGATGAAAATGAAGAAGGCCATTGGAACGAAGAGTCCGGATTTCAGTATTTGAAAGAGCACATGTCCGTTTCAATGAAAGGCCGCTTTAAAAATGATGAATTCCATGCTACAGAAATACGATTCTTTTAGAAAATGAGAAAGATTATGAAAAGAAAATATACTCTAATATTTTTGATAGTTATAGCGATGGGGATGACCGCCTGCTCATCAGAATCAAAAGAGGACACAGTATCTGTGGAGACTGATTCCCGGCAGGAAACGGATAAGGAAGAAACCACAGATACAAAAGCTACGGAGGCAGAAACAAATCATGTGGAACCGTCAAAGCCGGAGATTGCAGAAGAGGATGGAAAAGCTTCTCTGGAAGATGGGGAAAACACAGAGGGCGATCCCATTGCCGGAATTGTTGAAAAGTACGAAGGCAGTACAATCACAATCAGGACACCAGAGGATGACATGCTCTATTATTTTTCCACGGAGAATGCACAGATATTGGAAGGGTTTTCCACGGAAAATGCACAGGCAGCAGAAGGAGCTTCTCCGATTACCGTGGGTGATAAAGTAGAGATCAGTTACCGGGGGCTGATTGATTTTGATGAAGAGCATCCAAGTGAAGCTGTAAAAATTGTAGTGATCACAGTTGAATAAATTTGCTGATACAGAAAATGTTTACAAAAACCAAATTTTAATATCTACATAGCCATATACAAAGCTCCCATCGCTAAGGCAATGGGATTTTTGTAATACAGTAAAAGACGGTAAGGCGATGATGGTTTGGAGATTGTTGTAAATAATAAGGCAAGTCGTCCTCTGTACGAGCAGATTGTGTCGCAGATAAAAACGCAGATTATGAGTGGCGAACTGAACGCCGGGAAAGGCTGCTATGTATCAGTCCAAAATCAGGATTTTTATTTGGAGGAACAGCAAAAAAGATGGAGGGCTGTAGAAGCCCCGATTGAAGAAATATTTGTTTTTATACAATAGAATTTACGCTTTGCAAAAATTCTATTGCCGTGAATCATAGAATCCACGCTCTGCGAGGATTTTATTATCATGAACAAAAATCTGCCCGTTGTAACATTTCGCGGATATTTGCCTGTTAAACTATAGTGAATGGCAAAAAATCTGGCGTTCATGATAGAAATTTAAAGGAGTGTGGATATGAAAAAGATTTTGCTGGTAGAAGATGACGACCTTTTAAATAAAACGCTGACTTACAACCTGATTTCTGAGGGTTATGATACCGTATCAGCCCTGAATGCAGGTACAGCCGCCGGGTTGCTGGTTCAGGCGGAATATGACCTGGTACTTCTGGACATCAACCTGCCGGATGGCAGCGGCTATGACCTGTGCAGGCTCATAAAGCCGGAGAATCCCGGCACGCTGGTGATTTTCCTGACTGCCAACGACCAGGAGAGTGACCAGATCCGGGGGTATGAAGTCGGGGCGGTGGATTATATTACCAAGCCCTTTTCCATTGGGGCGCTGCTGCGGAAAATACGGGCAATGTTCGCTATGCTGGAACACCGGGGGCTGTCAAAGGATTTCTATGATGACGGCAGGCTGTTTCTGGACTTTTCGGAGCAGGCCGCTGCGCTCAATGGGAAGTCCCTTACCCTTTCCCCCATGGAGTATAAGATGCTGTACCTGTTCTGCAAAAATCCAAAACAGATCCTTACCAGGCAGCGGCTTCTGGAACGGCTGTGGGATGCGGAGGAAAACTATGTGGACGAACATACCCTGACTACTTCCATCAGCCGTATCCGGGGCAAGATTGAGGCTGAGGGCGATACTTATATCAAAACGATTTACGGGATTGGATATCAGTGGATGGGAGGCGAGAGAAAATGAATCTGGGGCGAAGCTCTGTAAAAATGATATTCCTGCTGGTCAGCGGTGGTATGGCAGTTTCCATGCTGGCCATCTGCGCAGTTCTTTTATGGATGACAGGACAGATGTGGATGCTGATTTGCGGCATGCTGCTGACGCTCTGTGCCCTTGCATGGATGTTCCTTCTGACGGTTGCTTTTGGCAAACGGCTTTCCGTATTTACCAGGGAGCTGTGCCGGGCAATGGATCAGATGATAAGCGGGAGCGGAGAGCCTGTGCGTGCTGCGGACAGTGAAACACTCTTTGCCCGTATCAGCTACCGTCTTTCGCGGCTGTATGGGATCATGCAGGAGAACCGGCGGAAGGTGGATGAGGAACGACAGGAGCTGCAGATGCTGGTATCGGATGTCTCCCATCAGGTGAAAACACCGGTAAGCAATCTGAAAATGGTGACAGATACGCTGCTTTCAAAATCTGTCACAGAAGAAGAACGTCGGGAATTCCTGCAGGGCATCCGGAATCAGACGGACAAGCTGGAGTTTCTTTTTCAGGCGCTTGTGAAAACCTCACGATTGGAAACCGGGGCAATCAGGTTGGAAAAGAAAGACGGCCTGCTGATCGATACGCTGGCAATAGCCTGCAGCGGTATTGTATATGCGGCGGAGAAAAAGAATATTTCCGTAACTGTGGACTGTCCGGAGGATCTCCGCCTTTTCCATGACAGCAAATGGACGGCGGAGG
Organism: Lachnospiraceae bacterium; assembly: GCA_009774155.1. Lineage (GTDB taxonomy): Bacteria > Bacillota > Clostridia > Lachnospirales > Lachnospiraceae > Hominiventricola. The sequence goes on along the minus strand of VSNE01000056.1, from coordinate 8,120 downwards.
CTCTGTTCAATCTGCTGGACAATGCAGTGAAATATACCCCGGCTGGAGGAGCAATCCGGATCTCGGCAGAACAATGGGAAATGTATGTAAAACTTAATGTGTCCGATACCGGCAAGGGTATCCCGGAGAGTAATCAGGCGGCTATTTTCCGACGCTTTTACCGGGAGGAAGAAGTACACGGTGAGCAGGGCGTGGGTATTGGCCTGTATCTGACCCGCGAGATCGTAACACGGCAGGGCGGCTATATCAAAGTAGCTTCGGAGCCGGGGCAAGGTTCAGAATTTTCCATCATGCTCCCTACAAGATAACACATGACAGACGGATATTCCCGGCTGTCCGGCGTATTTTTTCGCAGTAGTGTGCCGACAAAGCTGCCAGTGGCAGGTTTTCGGCTGAAATGTCCGAGTCTTGTAACATTTCAGCCGCATTTTTTATGCCGCTTCGGACATTTCTGTGACATTTGGATTTTATAATGTCCTTATCAACAGGCAAAAAGCCTTGGAAGGAGCATTTGATTATGAATGTATTGCAAACAATCGATCTGAAAAAGTATTATGGTACTGAGCCAAACATTACCCGCGCCTTAAATGGCATCAACCTCTCTGTGGAACAGGGGGAATTTGTGGCGATAGTCGGGACGTCTGGCAGCGGAAAATCTACTTTGCTTAACATGATGGGCGGGCTGGATACGCCTACTTCCGGCAGCGTCATTGTCCGTGGGGATGAACTGGCTAAAAAGAATGATGAGGAGCTGACTATCTTCCGCCGACGCAACATCGGTTTTATCTTCCAGAACTATAACCTTGTCCCAATCCTGAATGTTTATGAAAATATTGTCCTGCCTGTGGAGCTGGACGGCGACACGGCGGATGAGAAGTTTATGGACGGGATCGTGAGGATGCTGGCATTGGAGGATAAGCTTAACAATATGCCCAACAATCTCTCCGGCGGACAGCAGCAGCGGGTGGCGATTGCCCGGGCCCTCATCACCAAACCGGCCATCATCCTGGCCGACGAGCCCACCAGCGCGCTGGATGTGACAACTCAGGCGCAGATCATTCGTCAGTTTATGGAGCTGAGGGATGAGTTCGGCGCAAGTATCATTGTGGTGACCCATAACCTGGGTGTGGCCGCTTATATGTCCGACTATATGGTCGTGATGAAACAGGGAATCATTGAGGACAGGGGCTCCAGAGAGCATATACTTTACAGGACACAGAACGAGTACACAAAGAAGCTTCTGGACGCAGTCCCGTCACTGGGAGGTGTGCGTTATGTTTGATGAAAAGGATGTAATACTTGAGGCAAACCATATAACCCGGAAATTTCCGGCCTCTGATAACCGCACGCTGACAGCCTGCAATGATATCAGTCTGAAGCTGTACAGAGGCAGGACTCTTGGCCTGGTGGGCGAGTCCGGATGCGGAAAAAGTACGTTTATGCGTTTTCTTGTATCTTTGGATACTCCGACGGAAGGAGAAATATTGTTCCATGGAAAGGATATTACTAAACTAAAGGGAGAGGAGCTGCGCCAGAACCGCCAGTATATCCAGATGGTATTTCAGGACCCTTCCGCTTCCTTCAATCCCAAGATGAAAATCCGGGATATTATCTGCGAGCCGCTGATGAATTTCCAACGAATTAAGGCAGGTGAAAAGGATGCGGTGGCACGAAAATATCTGGAGATGGTGGATTTGCCGGAAAGCTTTGCGGATCGTTATCCTCACAGCATGTCCGGCGGACAGCGCCAGAGAATTGCAATTGCCAGAGCCATTGCGCTGGAGCCGGAGATTATCGTGATGGATGAGGCGACCTGCGCATTGGATGTATCCGTTCAAAAGACGATCATTGAGCTTGTAGTAGGGCTTCAGAAGAAAAGAAATATCGCTATTGGATTTATTGCGCATGACCTTGGCCTGATCCAGTCCTTTGCGCATCAGATTGCGGTCATGTATCTGGGGAATATTGTCGAGACGCTTCCGGCGCAGGACATCAGCTCCAAAGCTCTGCATCCATATACCCAGGCGCTGCTGGGGGCGGTATTCGACCTGAATATGGATTTTTCCAAAAAGATTGAAAGCATCGAGAGCGAAGCGCCGAGCCCGCTGGATGTTCCCGCCGGCTGTCCCTTCCAGGACAGATGCGGCCGCTGTATGGAAATCTGCAGGAAGGAGCGCCCGCCTTTGAGAAAGATGGATGAAGGCCATCAGGTAGCGTGTTATTTATATGCCGGAGGAGGAAATATATGAAAAGGATGATTAGTCTGGCGCTTATAATCTGCCTTGCATACGGGCTTGCGGCATGCGGCGGCATCCGCGGGAGCAGCAGTGTCAGTGAGCGTGCAGAGGAGGCTTCAGAAAAGGCCTCGGTTCATAAAATCGGCGTACTGGTTTACAGCAGAACGGACAATGAGGTAATTGATTTTAAAGATTATCTGGAAAATTATATTGAAAGCTGCTTTGAGGATGTGGATTTCCTGTACTCCGACACCGTAGCGTCTCCGGAGGAGGCGATGCAGTTTATCAGGTCTGCCGCAGAGAATGGCGTGGAAGGTATTATGTCCTTTAACAGCTATGATCTGGAGGCGGAGGTAAATCTTTGTGCAGAACTTCATATTTATTACATGATGGCGTCCGGGAGCGTATCTGATGAAGCATTTGCAAAAGCAGCAGACAATGAGTATTTTCTTGGTGTGGTAGGTCCAGGCAGTGAGATTGAATATCAGGCCGGGGCCAAGATGGGGGCTTATTTTGCTGAAAATGCCGAAAACGATGAATATTTCATCTTAAGCGGCGGCGCTTCCATAGGCAATGAGATGCATCGCCTGCGTACCGTGGGAATTTTGGATGCGCTTCAGGAAGCATATGGAGTGACCTTTGACAAAGATACCCGGGAGCTGGCGGCCTCTGAAAATATTGAGCATGTACAGGCCGGCGCTCTGACGGTATGCATCTGCCCGGGATATCTAAGCCGTGACGCATTCCGGGAACGGGCAAAGGCCGAATATGAGACAGATCAGTACGGAGTCGTGCTGGCCGTACTGCCGGTTTTTGATATGGAGTCAGATATTGTGAAGGCAGGAGCCAGATTTGGTCTTGTAGACTGCTACAGCGATGCAAACTGGAAGTTATTTATAAACGGTAATCTGGACTATGTGACAGGAAAATATCGTTCCATCATCGGGCCGTCTTTTGCAGCCATGTACAATGCGCTGAACGGTTATGCATCAGAATTCCGCGAGGCTGACGGAAAGGCATTCCGTATAATTCAGGGCTTTTGGACATCAGAGAATGCAGAGGACTATGAGAAGAAATATGAAATGTCTTCCAGTATTGAAATAAATGCATATAATTATGAAGATCTTTACGGCGTATGTAAAAACTATAATCCGGATGCCACACTTGAGGATCTGGAAGCTTTGGCCGGCGCTTATACTTTTGAGGAAGCAAAAGCCAGAAGAGCAAAGCAGCCGTGACGGAAAATGAAATATAATTGCCGCGGGCTGTAAAAATCAGGAAGGAGGTTCCTATGAGCGAAGAACTAAAAAAAGAAGACGAGTGCGGATGCGGCCACGATCACGAACATCACCATGATCACAGTCATGAAGACGGGTGCGGATGCGGTCATGATCACGAACATCACCATCACGATCATGAGGCGCATCATCACGCGGAAGGCCATCCGGAAAACTGCGATTGTGAATTGTGTCATCCCCACGCGGAGTACTGTGACGTATGCGGCGAGAGCCTTTCAAACTGCACCTGCAATATGCCGGATGACGGCCTGGAGAAACGGGTATATATTCTGGAGAACCTCGGATGCGCCAACTGTGCGGCAAAGATGGAGAAGAGGATTAAGGAGCTGCCGGGGGTTAAGTATGCCACGATTACTTTCACTACCAAGCAGTTGAGGCTTTCCGCTGAAAATCATGCAGAGCTGCTCCCGAGAATTCAGGATATTTGTACTTCCATTGAGTCGGAGGTAAAAGTAGTGCCGAGAGGCGGCTCTCTTCCGGGGGCATATAAGACCAAAACCTATATATTGGAAAATCTCGGATGCGCCAACTGTGCGGCAAAGATGGAAAAGAAGATCCGCGGGCTGGACGGGGTATCGGATGCCGCGATTACCTTTGCCACCAGGCAGCTCCGTCTGACTGCAAAGAGCCCGGACAGGTATCTGCCGCAGATCCGCCAGATCTGCGCCTCCATTGAGTCGGAGGTTGTAGTAATAGAAAAAGATAATTCCCCGAGGAGCAAAGATACTTTAAGCAGTGATGTAGGAAGAACAAGTAAAAAGGATATTTCCGATAACACTAAAACGTTGATTCAGGTAGTATCAGGAGGCGTTCTTTTTCTTGGAGGAGAGCTTCTGGAGCATATGGGAATCCTTCCGGATACGATGCTCCTGGATGTGTGCTTCGTTCTGGCTTATGCGGTTCTGGGCTATAAGATTGTTATGACCGCAGTGAAAAATCTGCTGAAGGGTCAGGTGTTTGATGAAAATTTCCTGATGACAGTGGCTACTTTAGGCGCGCTTATTATCGGCGAATATGCAGAGGCAGCGGGCGTTATTCTGTTCTACCGTATTGGCGAATATTTTGAACATGTGGCTGTGGAGAAGAGCCGCAGCCAGATTATGGACGCGGTGGATATGCGTCCGGAGGTTGTCAATCTGCTGGTTGGAGAAGCGGTTCAGACAATTCCGGCGCAGGATGCACAGGTAGGGGACATTCTTCTGGTTCGTCCCGGCGATCGGATTCCTCTGGACGGCATTGTTATAGAGGGAGAGAGCCGTGTGGATACCTCGCCGATCACGGGCGAGCCGGTGCCGGTAGGGGTTGGCTTTGGAGACGAGGTGGTTTCCGGATGTGTAAATACTTCCGGCCAGCTAAAGCTTCGTGTGGAAAAGATGCTGGAGGAATCTATGGTGACCCGTATTCTGGATTCCGTAGAAAATGCTGCGGCAAGTAAGCCGCAGATCGATCGCTTCATTACTAAATTTGCAAGAATCTATACTCCGTTTGTAGTGGCGCTCTCGCTGTTTACCGCCATTATTCCGTCTGTTATTACAGGAAGATGGTCCGAATGGATCTATACGGCGCTTACTTTTCTGGTAATGAGCTGCCCGTGCGCGCTTGTGCTAAGCGTGCCTCTGGCATTTTTCTCCGGTATCGGCGCAGGTTCTAAGAAGGGCATCCTTTTCAAGGGAGGGGTGTCTCTGGAGGCGCTCAGCCATGTAAGTGCAGTAGTTATGGACAAGACCGGCACAATTACCGAGGGTAACTTTGTGGTGCAGCAGGTTATTTCCGACAGTCATTTCAGCCAGGATCAGCTTCTTTTGATGTGCGCCAGTTGTGAGCAGGTATCCACGCACCCGATTGGCGTCAGCATAGTAGCCGCTGCAAAGCAGAAGGGGATGGGACTGGAAAAGCCGACAGCTCTGGAAGAGATTGCCGGGCACGGTATCCGCGCGACGCTTACGGAAGGCGAGCTTCTCTGCGGAAACCGGAAGCTGATGGATAAGTTTGGGATTTGTCTTGATAAATATAAGAGGACTGCATTCGGCTCGGAGGTGTTAATTGCGGTAAACGGTATCTATGCAGGACATGTTGTAATCTCGGATACCATTAAATCAGATGCAAAGGCTGCGGTTGCGAAGCTTAAGAAACAGAATATTACCACGGCAATGCTGACCGGCGACGCGCAGGACAGTGCGCAGGCAGTGGCGGAAGAGACAGAAATCGATGAGGTCCATGCAAAGCTGCTTCCGCAGGACAAGCTGACGGAGCTGAATTTGATCCGCAACGTCTACGGCAGCGTTATGTTTGTAGGCGACGGTATTAACGATGCGCCGGTGCTGGCAGGAGCAGATGTAGGGGCAGCTATGGGAAGCGGTGCCGACGCGGCAATTGAGGCGGCGGATGTAGTATTTATGACCTCCGGTATGGAGTCGATTCCGCAGGCAGTGGCAATCGCTCGTTCCACCAGTGCTATTTCCTGGCAGAATGTTGTATTTGCACTGGTAATTAAGGTTATTGTTATGGTGCTTGGCCTTTGCGGATTTGCATCCATGTGGATGGCGATTTTTGCGGATACAGGTGTTGCGATGCTGTGCGTATTAAATTCTATCCGAATTTTATACAGAAAATAATTGGGCAGAGTAAAATGGATTTAAAGCAGTTACAATATTTCGTTGCCAGCGTGGACAGCGGAAGTTTTAAGAAGGCGGCGGAGGTATTATATACCTCCCAGCCTCATATCAGCAAAACCATCAAATCTCTGGAGACAGAGCTTCAGGTGGAGCTTCTGGAACGGAAGGCCCGTGGAGTGGAGGCCACAGAGGCAGGCAGAAAGGTCTATGACTATGCCTGCCGTATTTTGGTTGAGTCAGGAAAGATTCAGAATATGCTGGAAGCGCGGAATGTCTCTACGTTCTGTGTGGCAGCCGGCTTTAGCGACTGGCTGGCATCTATGTTTGGCCGCTTCTATACAGACGAGCTGGCAAATGGTTTCCGGGTTCAGTATATAGAAGACAACATAGAAGGAATACTTCAGGCGCTGCACCGTCATCGGGCAGAACTGGGCTTTGTGTATGTGCATCGGAATCAGATAACCGGTTTTCGGCAGATGCTGGAGTATAAGCATCTGGAATTTATGGAATTAAAGAGGATGGAACCGATTTTGTTTCTGGGGCCGAAAAGCCCGCTGTATCATGCTGCATTTGTGACGAATAAGGAATTGCGGGATCTGAATTATGTACAGACAAAGGATGACCAGGATTTCCTGAGCATCAATCTGATTCAGAGAAATGAAGACTATCAGTATCACAAGCGCCGGGGACAGGTCATAGTGACAAACAGCAGGCATCTGACGCTCCACATGCTGCTTGAGACAAGGCTGTGCAGTATCGGATGCGGTATGTGTTCGGTGTCCGCAGGCCATGAAGAAATTCGGGGAATTCCTATCAAGGGAAATGAGGAGAGCATTATTTTCGGATATGCGAAAAGAAAACGGGATGAGCTTTCCCCGGAGGCCGTGAAATTTATAGAGTATGTAAAAGAACATATGGGGAAGGAATAAACAGAGAAATGAAGAAAAATCTCACATTAGGACAGTTGACTGCCTGCCCGGGAGAAAAGATATCCGGGTATATGAATATTATAAATACGGACATGCAGGTTCCGGCGACGCTGATCTGCGGCAGCGGGGAAGGACCTACCGTGCTGGTCACAGGAGGAATCCATAATGCAGAATATGTGGGGATTCAGGCAGCCATGGAGCTTTCGCAGGAGCTGGAGGCGGCAGTGCTCTGCGGAAATGTTATTATTTTGCCGCTGATTAACCGTTCCGGGTTTGAGCACCGGACTATGAGCACCGTATATGAGGATGGAAAGAACATCAACAGAGAATTTCCGGGAAATCCGGACGGGACGCTGACGGAACGAATCTGTCATACTATGGTGAAAAAGCTGTTTTCCCTGGCGGATTACTATGTAGATCTGCACTGCGGGGATGGCTATGAGGAACTGTATCCGCATGTCTATACGCTGGGAGCGGCAAAGCCGGAAGTAAACGAAGCGTCAGAGGCTATGGCAAAGGTGGTGAATGTGGCATACAGCTATGCCACGAAAAATCCGTCCGGAGGAGCTTATAATGAGGCCGGAAGCATGGGGATTCCCGGAATCCTGATTGAGAGAGGATGCAGATCCTTATGGAGCAGAGGGGAGGTAGAAGAAGATAAAGAGGATGTGCGCAATGTTCTTCGTCTGCTGAAGGTTCTCCCGGAGCCTGTGAAGCGGCAGGCAAACGTTCCTGAAAAAATTGCTGCCGGACATTTTTTAAATGCCGGGCATACCGGACTTTGGTATCCGGCCTGCAGGCCGGGCGATAGGTTTTCCAAAGGATCATTGCTTGGAATGATCCGGGATTATCTCGGAAATCTGCTGGAGGAATGCTATGCAGAAAATGACGGAGTTCTTCTCTACCAGACGGTCAGCCTGAATATTATGAAGGGCACGCCGATGGTTGCATACGGAGACCTGGGCGAATAGAAAGAGGCGCGCTTGTGAGAAAGTTTTTTAAACAGCACGGTTGCTTTTTCTGAATTATTCTGTTATTATA
>VSNE01000055.1 GCA_009774155.1 Lachnospiraceae bacterium | reverse complement strand
GCTGAAAAGCTATGAGGCCTACTATAATATTAAATTATTCAAGGATGAGCAGACCCCGATCACAGCTCGCTGTGATTTTTTTGAGCATTCCAAAAGATATGTGCTGTCCGAAAAGGCAGAGCTGTGGTCTGCAGACTGCGAGGAATTTCTCTATCTTCTGGATATTCCGCATCTGACAACCGGATTGTTTGAAAAATGGCGGGATTATATCTACACGGATGGTATGAGCCGGATTCATGTGGGACCGGGACATATGTATTCTTTTATTACTCCCATATTTGTCTGTGATACCTGTGACGAGGATGCAAGACGGGCATTGAAAAAATGCCGTATATATAAAAGTTTTCATTTTTCTCTGCACGGCTGGATGGATTATCATACTGTGGCGGTGGAGCTTTCCAGAAATCGGCTGGATGCAAACCGCGGCGGCGGCAGTACAGTGAAAATTTTGAAAAAAGTACTATATTCGCAAACAAAGAAGGGAGAGTTAGTATGAATTCATTAGTACTTCTGATTGTCTGCATCGCTGCTCTGGCGGTCGGCTACATATGTTATGGCGGCTGGCTGTGCAGGCAGTGGGGTGTAGGCGAGAGCAATGAGGAGACGCCTGCCCATGCCATGGAAGATGGTGTGGACTATGTTCCCGCAAAAGCGCCTGTCCTGATGGGACATCATTTTTCATCGATTGCCGGCGCCGGCCCGATTACCGGTCCGATTGGCGCAGCTATGTTCGGATGGCTGCCTGTAACTCTGTGGATTCTGATTGGAGGCATCTTCTTCGGCGGCGTCCATGACTTTGGCGCATTATTTGCGTCTATCCGCCACAAAGGGCAGTCTGTCGGAGAAATTATCTCCACAAATATGAGCCGTCGTGCAAAGCTTTTGTTTCTTACCTTTGCATACCTCACCTTAATTCTCGTGGTGGCTGCATTTGCATCTATCGTCGCGTCTACCTTTGGCGTGAAGTTAGACGAGTCCGGCGCCGTTGACTTTGCGGCATCCGCATCCAATGCATCCGTTGCCATGGTATCTCTGCTGTTTATTGTGATTGCAATCGTATTCGGCTTTTTTGTATACCGCCGGAATGCTCCTATGAGCGTCGCTTCCGTAGTCGGCGTGCTTGCAATTATTGCGATTATGGCAATTGGTATGAACTGGCATCCGATTTACCTGACTACTTCACAATGGATGATTATCGTTGGTATCTATATTGCGATTGCATCCGTTACGCCGGTATGGATTCTGCTTCAGCCGAGAGATTATTTAAGCTCTTTTTTGCTGTACGCCATGCTGATTGTTGCGGTTGTGGGGGTTGTGGGAGCCCATCCGAATATTGATCCGGAGCTGTTCCCGGCATTTGCCGGATTTGCAGTAGACAACGGCAACGGAATCCAGTATTTGTTCCCGGTACTGTTCACTACGGTTGCCTGCGGAGCTATCTCCGGTTTTCATTCCCTGGTATCCTCCGGAACCACATCCAAGCAGTTGGATAAAGAATCTGACGCAAAGCCTATCGCATACGGAGGAATGCTTCTGGAATGCGTGCTTGCGGTTTTGACTCTGTGCGCCATCGGGTATGCAAGGAAAATCGGTACAACTGCCGGCGCTACAGATATTTTTGCCGGAGGTATTGCCGGTATGGTTGCGGCGATTCCGGGTCTGAAGGGTGCTGAGAATGTTCTGTATACGCTTTTAGTGCTTACCTATTCCGCGTTCTGTCTGACTTCCCTGGATACGGCAACCCGTCTTGCCCGTTTTATGTTCCAGGAGTTCTGGCTGGAGCCGGGACAGACGGTGAAGGATGTACAGGAGGGCTGGAAAAAGGTAATGGTAAATCCTTATTTTGCCACTGTCATTACCGTGATTCTCGGTATTCTGCTCGGAATGACAGGATACTCCAAAATATGGGGACTGTTCGGGGCGGCGAACCAGCTTCTGGCCGGACTCGGTCTTCTGGCTGTGGCTACCTGGCTTGGAAACATCGGAAGAAACAATAAGATGTTTCTTGCGCCAATGGCATTTATGATGGTTGTCACTATATGTTCCCTGATCCTGACCGTAAAGAATCAGATTGGAATAATCTCTGCAGGCGGCGCAGACTGGGGTCCGTATGCACAGGTAATATTTGCGGTTCTTCTGATTGTTCTGGCAATTATCCTTGTGATTGAGGGAGTCCAGACACTTACAAGGAAAAAGACTGCATAAAAAATTACATAAGAAAAACCGAATCAAGTGATTTTCTTAAGGACTGCCGTGAAAGCAATGCTGACGGCAGTCCTTTTTTATGTGCTATTGAGGAATGGAAGAAATTGTGATAATATGAATGGCAGGTAATGACACAGGAAGGCGGATTAGAAAGGCAGAATGAAAAAATTACGGATATCAGCGGGAATTTCAATTTTCCTTATACTTGTTTTTATGGTTGCGGCGTTATTTCATCCGCGCAAGGAGGAGACAGTGTCTTTCTTGCCGGATCAGTTTGAATATTATTATAATGAAGACTGGAAGCTGGTTTCCCTGAATGGCAGAAAGGAGGCCGGGCTGAGTCCGGACGATCATGACGGAATTGTGAAGCTGACAGAGGACGCGCTGGCGGCGGGGGAGTATCAAGAAGTAACTCTGCCATATGCGGGGAAGAGCAGAGCCGAAGATGTAATGGTGTTCATCAATACCCTGCCCGGGGAATACGCAGGCCTGACGCTGGGCTTTTTCTCTCCGGGGGCAAGTGTGCGTGTGGCCCTGGACGGCGAGGTTATCTATGAGCATGAACCGGAGTATGATGAGATGTCCGGGAAGGCGTCTGAAAACGATGAAAACTTTGTAGATATCCCCCATGTGTTCGGGAATGGGGAGCTTTGGATCGAGCTGACTTCTCCTTATCCGGACGCGGCGGCAGCGCTCGGCAGCGTTAAAATCGAAACACGAGATATGGTGGTTATCGGGGTAGTGGGAAACAGCATTGCCGAAATCGGCTGCTGCCTGCTCATTGTACTTATGTCGATTGTGCTGTTTATGCTTGCTTTGATACGGCGGCGTACGCGCCAGCCGGCCCGGGGAGAGCTGTTTTTAGGTCTGGCCGGACTGGCCTCCGGACTCTACTGCTTTATTGCCACAGACACGCTGAGCATATTTTACAATATACAGGAAGCATATGAGATGCAGGAGTATTTAGTGCTGCTGCTCCCTCTGCTTTTGACCTTATATTTTGACCAGAATCTGCATACTACATATCCCCGCCGTTTCTCCGTTTTGCTATGGGGGATGATTCTCAATGCAGTCGTTCAGCTTCTTTTACATACGCTGGGCATACGGAATCTGGCAGATATGGTGAATATATCTGCGGCAGCGGTGGCGGCAGTCTGCGTGACGGCCATTGTGAGTCTGATACAGCTGGATTACAGAAACAGGCGCTATCAGACACTGCCGTCGGTTTTATCCTTGTGCATACTGCTGGCAGGCGGAATTTTAAATGTCATAAATAACAGGCTCATTGGTTATATCGGCGATAATACGGCGGGCCAGTACAGTATGGCCTTGTTCAGCGTTATAATGGCCGTCATGCACACCCTGCAGATTTCCATGGAGTACCGGGCGGCCGCAGAGGAAAGCGCAAGCCTTTTAGCGGAAAAGGTCAGGGCGGCAAAGCGGCAGAATATGCAGCTGTTCCAGGCGAAGAAGGATGCGGATGCGGCGAGGCACGAGGCGCTGGCTGCCAATGAGGCAAAGGGAAAATTTCTGGCGCGTATGTCCCATGAGATCCGCACCCCCATCAATGCGGTGCTTGGCATGGACGAAATGATCCTGCGTGAGTCCGGGGAACCTCATATCAAAGAGTATGCTATGGATATCTATACGGCAGGTCAGACGCTGCTGTCGCTGATCAATGATATCCTGGATTTTTCCAAGATTGATTCCGGGAAAATGGAGATTGTGCCGGTGGAATACGATATCAGCAGTCTGATCCATGATCTGGCCAATATGGCATCCCAGAGGATAAAGGACAAAAACGTCAGGCTGGAGGTGGAGGTGGACCATAATATTCCTTCCCGCCTGTATGGGGATGACGTGCGTATCCGCCAGGTGCTGACAAATATCCTTACCAATGCGGTTAAGTACACACATGAGGGAAATGTGTGGCTGCGGGTAGGAGGCCGCAGGACGGGGGATACGGCGGTGCTTACATTTGAGGTGGAGGATACGGGCATAGGGATCAGGGAGGAGGATCTGCCCAAGCTTTCGGCGGAGTTTGAGCGGATTGAAGAGGACCGGAACCACAATATAGAAGGCACCGGGCTTGGCATGAACATTACAATACAGCTCCTTTCGCTTATGGGGAGCAGGCTGCAGATAGAAAGTATATATGGAAAGGGGTCTAAATTTTATTTTAAGCTGGAGCAGAAGATTGTGGATCATACGCCTGTTGGAGATTTTGAGTCCAGAGTACATCAGATGACGGACAATTATAACTACAGCACGAAGTTCCATGCGCCGGCTGCAAAGATACTGGTTGTGGATGACAATGCCGTTAACCGCAAAGTGCTGAGAAGTCTGCTGAAGGAGACGCAGATTCAGGTGACGGATGCCGAAGGAGGAGCGGAATGTCTGGAGCTGGTGCAGAAAAACCGCTATGACCTGATTTTTCTCGATCACATGATGCCAAAGATGGACGGTGTGGAGACGCTCCATCACATCAAAGAGCTTTCCGGCTGTCCGTGCCAGAATACTCCCGTCGTGGTGCTGACTGCCAACGCGGTGTCGGGGGCAAAGGAAAAATATCTGTCAGAGGGATTCGACGATTTCCTGTCCAAGCCGGTTGTGCCGGAAAAGCTTGAGAATATGATTAAAAAAATGCTGCCGGAGGAATTGCTGAAGGAAGCTGCAGACAGAAGCTCCGGGACAGACCAGACCGGGATTGGAGCGAAAAAGGAGAGCGCTTTGGAAAATTTGCCGGAGGAGCTTTTACAGATCGACGGTCTGGACTGGCAGTATGCCTGGATGCATCTGCCGGATATGGAGCTTCTGGAATATACCGTGAAGGAATTTTATGCCCAGATCGATTCCGCAGCCGATAAGCTGGAGCGGTTTTATGGACAGATTGTAAAGCCTGAGCAACTGGAGCAGTACCGTATCCAGGTGCACGCCATGAAAGGACTTGCGGCGACGGTGGGAATTATGCCGCTGTCCGGCCTTGCAAAGGTATTGGAATATGCGGCAAGAGATGGTAAAATAGATGTGGTTACGTCCGTCACGCCGATATTTCTGGAAGAATGGCGCAGCTACCGCCGGAAGCTGCAGGGAGTCTTCGGTATCGAGGACACGGCCGGAAAGGAAGTGACCGATTACTCGGTCCTGCAGGCTCTTGTGGAAATGCTGCGCCTCAGTATGAAGGAGCTGGATATCGATCAGGCTGACCGACTGGTGGGCCAGCTTCTGGAATATGAATATCCGGACGAAATAGATCAAAATATCCGGCATCTTGCGGAGGCGGTGACAAATCTGGAACCGGAGGAGACGGAGCGTCTTGCAGAGCTGCTGATCGGACAGATGGGGAGACAGACCGATGCCTGAAGCTCCGTAGAAAATACGCTTTACGAATTTTCCGCGGTTAACAATTAGGAGGAAGAAATGAAAAAAATTTTATTGATAGGGAAACTTAACAATGCGGTGGAAGAAACAAACAAATTTTTGTCCCGGTATTTTCATGTGCAGCTTTGTTCCGAGAATACGGACGTTCTGGAGGGGATGCTTAAAATTGTAAATCCTGATCTGGTTTTGCTCAGCCTGATTGACGCGGATGATATCGACACGTCCATATTTGTTATGCTGAACGGCCGTTATGCACAGATTCCGGTTCTGACCATGGGAACAGAGGAGGAAATCAATCCATTCCTTCCGTATTATGAGAACAGTCAGTTTGAAAATCTGCTCTGCCCGGCGGAAAATACGGCGATCCTGGACGCGGTATGCGCAAAGCTTGGGCTGGACAGGAAGGAAATAGAAAGGGATGCGGCAAAGGAGAGAGGAGAAACGGCTGATAAGAAGCGGATTCTGGTCGTGGATGATAACGGTACGGTACTCCGTACAATGAAAGCCATGCTGGAAGAGTATTATGAAGTGGCTGTGTAGAACTCCGGGGCGCAGGCAATGACCTCCATCGGCAAAAAGCGGCCGGATCTGATTTTGCTGGATTATGAAATGCCGGTCTGCGACGGGAAAATGACGCTTGAGATGATCCGTGCAGAGGAGGAGCTGAAAAATATTCCCGTGATTTTCCTGACCGCCATTAATGACCGGGCCAATGTGGAGGCGGTATTGAAGCTGAAGCCGGCAGGGTATTTCCTGAAACCGGCGGCAAAGGACAGACTGCTTGCAGAGATTGACAGGGTATTGAATTCTGTTTCTGATTAAGCTTATCCCATGAGGAATAAAATATCAAAGGAGACTGCATCATCTATGATGAAAATATTATTTGTATCTCTTGGCTGTGATAAAAACCTGGTGGACTCGGAGGTGATGCTGGGGATCTTGGCAAAGGATGGATATGGATTTACAGATGATGAGACAGAGGCGGACATCATCGTGATCAATACCTGCTGTTTTATTGGGGATGCCAAAGAGGAAAGCGTCAACACGATTCTGGAAATGGCGGAATATAAAAAGGAGGGAATCTGCAAGGCCCTGATTGTAACCGGCTGCCTGGCACAGCGTTATAAGCAGGAAATTATGGACGAGATTCCGGAGGTGGATGCGGTTTTAGGGACTACGTCCTGCGACAGTATCACGGAAGCCATTGACAGCGCGCTGGACGGAAAACAAATATTAAGATGTGAGGATATTGATCGTCTGGCAGCGGATAATGGCAAACGGGTGCTGACGACGGGAGGACACTATGCGCACCTGAAGATTGCAGAAGGGTGCGATAAGCATTGTACCTACTGTATTATTCCGAAGCTTCGCGGCAGCTACCGGAGCTATCCGCTGGAACGGCTGGTAAGGGAAGCAGAGGAACTGGCGGAACAGGGCGTAAAAGAGTTGATTCTGGTAGCTCAGGAGACTACGCTCTACGGAGTGGATTTGTATGGAGAGAAAAGTCTTCACAGGCTTCTTAAAAAGCTTTGCGGTATTAAGGGAATCCGCTGGATACGGGTACAATATTGTTATCCGGAGGATATCTATGACGAGCTGATTCAGACGATCCGGGAGGAACCGAAAATCTGTAATTACCTGGATCTTCCGGTTCAGCATGCCTCTGATCGGATACTGAAGCGGATGGGACGGAGGACAACCCGGCAGGATCTTTGGGATATAGTATCAAAGCTTCGTAGGGAGATCCCGGATATTTGCCTGAGAACAACACTGATCAGCGGTTTTCCGGGAGAAACAAGGGAGGATCATGAGGAACTGCTGGCATTTGTAAAGGAAGTGAAATTTGACAGGCTTGGCGTATTTGCCTATTCTCCGGAGGAGGATACTCCGGCAGCAGATTTTCCGGATCAAATACCGGAGGAACTGAAGGAAGAACGCCGGGCCGAGATTATGGAGCTTCAGCAGGAGATTTCTTTTGAAAAAGCGGAGGATATGATAGGAAGGGAGCTTTTATGCATGATAGAGGGAAAGCTAGCAGAGGAAGCTGCCTATGCCGCCCGGACCTATAAGGATGCGCCGGATGTGGACGGCTATATTTTTATTCAGACGCCAGGGGAGCTGATGTCCGGAGACTTTGTGAAGGCGCGTGTAACCGGGGCAGATGAATATGATTTAATAGGAGAGATTGCAGATGAATTTACCGAATAAACTGACCATACTGCGTGTACTGATGATACCGTTTTTTGTACTGTTTGCATTAGCGGATCTGATTCCGGGATATAGTAAATATATTGCAGTGGCGCTTTTTGTGACAGCCAGCCTGACGGATCTGCTGGACGGAAAGATCGCAAGAAAGTACAATATGGTGACAAATTTCGGAAAATTTATGGACCCGCTGGCAGATAAGCTGCTGGTTTGCGCGGCCCTTATCTGTCTGGTATCAACCGACAGACTTCCGGCGTGGATAGTGATAGTGATAATCAGCAGGGAATTCATTATCAGCGGCTTCCGCTTAGTGGCATCAGACAATGGAGTTGTGATTGCAGCCAGCTACTGGGGGAAATTTAAGACGACCTTCCAGATGCTGATGATCATTGTACTGCTTTTGGATTTTGGCGGAGCTTTTGATCTGCTGGGACAGCTTCTGGTCTGGATATCCCTGGCGCTGACGATCATTTCTCTGATTGATTATCTTATAAAAAATAAACATGTAATTCTGGAGGGAAGTATTTAAAGATGGAAAATGAGGCGCAGAGTTATTCTTATTCAAAAACAGTGAAGATTTGCGGCATGGAGGAGGAAGAGGTGAAAAGGCAGCTTCAGGATCTGCTGGCTGTACAAAATAAGCTGGTAGTTATGTTCCAATCCGTACCCGGAGAAGTGAATATCCGTATCTCTGCCCAGTCAGAGAAAGAGGAGGAAGCCAAAGACAGGGTGAAAAGCGTGGTACGGGAACTGAAGATCCGTCTTGGAAGCTGTATTTATACGACGAATCCTAAGGTGACCCTGGAGGAGACCATTATCCAGCTTCTGAAGGAACAGGAGCTGACGCTTACAACCGTGGAATCCTGTACAGGAGGGATGTTAAGTGCACGTCTTACGAATGTGGCAGGGGTGTCGGCAGTGTTTAAGCAGGGATTTATCACCTATTCCAATAAGGCGAAGCGGAAATTTGTCGGTGTGAAAAAGATGACGCTGAAAAAGTATACGGCGGTAAGCGAACAGACTGCCTGGGAGATGGCCCGTGGAGGAGCTATTCTCACAAACTCGGATGTCTGTGTGAGCGTAACCGGATATGCCGGCCCGGACGGAGGGGAGGACGGGCAGCCGGTAGGGCTGGTTTATATTGGCTGTAATGTAAAAGGCCGGATTGAAGTGGAAGAATT
The DNA here is from genome assembly GCA_009774155.1 of Lachnospiraceae bacterium. Taxonomy (GTDB): domain Bacteria; phylum Bacillota; class Clostridia; order Lachnospirales; family Lachnospiraceae; genus Hominiventricola. Next base: position 2,606 of record VSNE01000055.1, on the reverse strand, counting down.
TCATTTCAGCGGGGACCGCAGGGAGATTCGGGAGCTGGCAGTTGTAAATGCGCTGACGCTTCTGCGCAGATGTATCCTGGAGAATTATCAGATATAAGGGGAGAGCGGAGGCAGAGATTTTCATGAGGTATCACAACATTACAAAAACAGATATGCTGAATGGGGATGGCCTTCGGGTTGTACTCTGGTTTGCCGGGTGCTCTCATAAATGCAGGAACTGCCAGAATCCGATTACCTGGGACCCGGAGGGAGGACTTCCCTTTGACGAGGATGCCAGGCAGGAAATTTTTGAAGAGCTGGATAAGGAATATATCAGCGGAATTACTTTCAGCGGCGGCGATCCGCTTTATACGGGGACAAGAGACGGACTTTTGGAGCTGGTAAAGGAGATTAAGGCAAAATATCCGAAGAAGACGATCTGGCTTTATACCGGCTATCTCTGGGAGGAAATCTGTAATCTGGAGCTGATGCGCTATGTGGATGTGGTGGTGGACGGAAGGTTTGTAGAAGAGCTGAAGGATAATAATCTTCCGTGGAGGGGAAGCTCCAATCAAAAGGTGATAGATGTGAAAATGTCCCGGGAGTTGGGAAAAACAGTTCTTTATGAGTAGGGAATGACTTAAGATATGGGAGGGAGCAGTCATGGCATGCACAATGTTTGCTGCAATTGATGTGGGAAGCTATGAGGTAAATTTGAAAATTTATGAGCTTTCAGCCAGAAAGGGAATCCGTGCGGTAAATCATGTGAGACACCGGATGGAGCTTGGAAAGGATGCATACGCGACCGGCAGGATTGGAACGGAGCTGGTGGATGAGCTGTGCAGAGTCCTTCAGGACTTTCAGAGAATTATGAAGGAATTCGGAGTGGAGGAATATCGTGCCTGCGCAACAAGCGCCATTCGGGAAACGAGAAATAACCTTGTACTTCTGGACCGCATTTATTTAAAAACAGGCGTCCGTCTGGAGGTGCTCAGCAATTCGGAGCAGCGCTTTATCGGATATAAATCCATTGCCTTTAATTCCGAAAGGTTTCAGGAAATCATTGAAAAAGGAACCGCTATTGTGGATGTGGGAGGCGGAAGCATTCAGTTATCCCTGTATGATAAGGACAACCTGGTGACAACGCAGAATATCCGTCTTGGCACCCTGCGCCTGAGAGAACGTCTGGCGGACGTGGCTGAGAGGACTGTCCGGTATGCGGCTGTCATTGAGGAGCTTTTGAATAATGAAATGCGCACTTACCGGAGGCTGTATCTGAAGGAACGGAATATCCGTTATTTACTGCTGGTTGGAAATTATATTCAGTACATTAATAAGTATATTCACAGAGACCGCGAGGTCAATCAGATAACCAAGGAGGAGTTTATTACCTTCTATGATGAATTTATTCAGAAGGGACAGACGGCGATGGCTTCTGAGCTTGGAATATCTACAGAGAACAGCTCCCTGCTTCTGCCGACCCTGGTTATCTATAAAAGGCTTCTGGAAGAGACGGGCGCCGAGAATGTGGTGATTCTCGGTATGGATCTGGGGGATGGTCTGGCCTTTGATTTCGCGGAGCGGAAAAAAATTTTAAGGCCCCAGCATAATTTTGAAAATGATATTATCGAAGCTGCGAGAAATATCGCGAAGCGTTATCATACGAACCGGAGTCATACAATGACGATGGAGAAGAATGCTCTTGTTATCTATGACAAAACAAAGTCTATTCACGGGCTGGGAAAACGGGAGCGGCTGCTTCTTCGGATTGCAGTCCTTCTTCATGACTGCGGCAAATACATCAATATGGCCCAATCCTCAGAATGCTCCTATAATATTATCATGGCGACGGAGATTATCGGTCTGTCCCATGCGGAACGGGAGATCGTGGCAAATGTAGTGCGGTTTAACAGCGGAAACATTCTTCCGTTTGAAGAGCTGGCCATATCTTCTATTCTGGAGCGCAGCGAGTATATGACGGTTGTGAAGCTGACCGCAATTCTTCGGGTTGCCAATGCGCTGGACCGGAGCCATAAACAGAAGATTAAGGATATCCATGTAAATGTAAAGGATAATCATACGATGCAGATTCTGGTGGATACGACAGAGGATCTGACGCTGGAGCAGGCGCTGTTTATGGAAAAATCAGGATTCTTTGAGGATGTGTTCAGCATCAGGCCCATTTTGAAGGCCAAGAAATTACATTAGGGGGATGTTACCGTGAAAAAAGAATTTATGAAACCGGAATATTTTGAAAACCGGGAACTGAGCTGGCTGGGCTTTGACGAACGCATTTTAGGGGAGGCGAGAGACAAAGGAAACCGGCTGTTTGAACGCCTGAAATTTTTAAGCATCACATCCTCCAACCTGGATGAGTTTTTTATGGTTCGGGTTGCCTCTCTGAAGGACATGGTGAATGCAGAGTATTCCAAGAAGGATTTTTCGGGTATGACGCCCCAGCAGCAGCTTGACGCAATTCATGACAGGGTGCACCATTTTCTCAGCTGCCCGTATTCTTCCTGGCATCGTTCTCTTCTTCCGGAGCTTCTTCAGTGCGGCGTGCAGTTGATTGTGGAGTATGAGAAATTAAATGAGGAGCCGGGGAGATATGTGTAACAGTATTTTGT
>VSNE01000054.1 GCA_009774155.1 Lachnospiraceae bacterium | reverse complement strand
TCATTTTTTACACCTTCTTTTTTCCCTTTTATCGCCCCTTTTTATTTGCTTTCAATTGTTACATTTCCTGTATAATATTCCTGAAGTAATTCAGTCTGCCTGTGACATTCGTATTGCTGGACGTGCCGCTTGTGCAGTACTGCTTGTAGGTGTCATTGGTATCATAGTTTGCAAGAAAGTCTTCCTTTACCCAGTTGATATATCTGGAAATGTCTTTATTGTCTTTGATCACGCAGTACATGCCAAAGCAGATCATGGAAACTGAGGTTTTGGGAACCTTTACATTGTCTTCAAAGGCCTCGTCCAGTCTGTCCAGAGCCTGCTTTATTAATTCTATCTTACCTTCGTCAATCTCATATTCCGCAATAAAAGCACCCATATCCTTTGCTCTGAAGGAGGTAATGGGATTTTCCTCTGACGCGGAAGTCAGCATCAGCAGTTCCCGGATGACGTCTTTATCCATATCTCTTTTGGCCTGGGTGGCGGAGACGACTTTAGACAGGAACGGATGGCGGCACAGGCTGTAAATTAAGCTGTTCAGCTCCGCGCTTTCTACGGCGGTAAGCTTCTGTGAAGGCTTTAAGGCGGTTCCGTTATTCTGTCTTCGGAACATTTCCCGCACATCCTTATCTGTATAATCACTCAGCTCGTATATTTGAAGCTCAGAGCTGATGAGCGCTTCTCTGGTGTCATCGTCAAACTTATTAAATTTCAATCCGGCAATATTTTTTTCTTCGCCGTTGATGACAACAGGCTCCAAAGCTTTGGATAATGTAAATTTTCCGTTAATAAAGTCTCTTATCGTCGATAATCTCTGTACCCCGTCAATGATAGCAATTTTATTGTCCTGCTTAACTCCGTAAGTAGGGTTAAGGGGATAGCCTCTGAGCAGGCTGTCAATTAAATCTGATTTCTGCATCCTGTTCCACTGGCCTTCTTTTCTCTGAAGCTCATGGGAAAGTAAAATTTTCCCTTTGGCAATATCTCTTGTTAAAGACTGCAGCGCTCTTGTCCTGCAAATATAATCCATAAAATGCACCTCCGAAAAATTAAAAGATATAATGTTTTCAGAGTACCATAGAGGAAAAATAATGTAAAGCTATTTCACTGAATTTTTAAAAAATAATTCTTTTTTTATTTCTTCGGGCAATGAGTCAAGCGGATGCGAAGCATCCATTTGACGAATGCCGCGAGGGTCAAATACCCCGCGGCTCTGCCGCGCTGCAGGTTTAAAACCCCGTCAGCCTGCTGCGGGGCTTTTGACTTTGTCGTCTTTCTCCCAGGTGTACATTTCTTTCTGCACAACGGTGTGTACAAAGCTGTTTTTTCCGTCGGCCGATTCATATTCTTCAATCAGATCCTCCAATGCCTCCAGCTCCATATCGTTGATCCTTCCCGAGGAGTGGTAATATCGGTAGGACTGGCTGATTTTATCCTTTAATTCCGCACGGATGCGTTTGTTGTTTTTCTGCTCGCTTTCATAGAATCTTTGATCGGTGTTTTTCTGCATATCGTCGATTTTCTGGGAAATGGAAGATATGGATTCGGTAAGCTCCTTTTGAATGAGCAGAGACTGCCTGCGGTCGTGCAGCCGGTTTTCCATAAGCTGCTTTATTTCAGCCTGATTTTCCCGGATTGCTTTTAATAATTCTTCTCTTGTTTTTCTCCTGTCGTACAGCTTGTCAATAAACTCCCGAATGGTTTTCTGGTTTTTTAAAATATACCAGAACAGAAGGCAGACAGAAGCCGCAGCAGCAGTCAGGATACCTGGATCTGGCGCCGTAAAATATTCTGCAAATAAATCGGTCATTTTCAATTGCTCCGCCTTTCCTTATCTTCCTGTCATTTCCTTCCAGGCAGCCTCCAGCAGAATGTGAATCTGATCCTTGGTAATAACTGTTTTTTTAGAGTTAAACATCCTGTCAATAAAATGGATGACATATTCACGTTTCCTTTTTCCTTCCCCGGGGGCATCGAAAAGAACCTCTGCCGCCTGAACTGCCTTGGCTACCCACTTAATGATCTCGTCCATCCGGACAGCGGAGATTTTGGCCTTCATATAAGGGATAATAAATCCTGTAATGACTGCGCCCGCCGCCGGAATACACAAAAGGATCATATTAAATAATCTTTCGTCCATGATAAATTCCTCCTTAAATGTTTGCGTTGTTATTTTGTTATATCATTTTCAGCAGTTTTTTCCAGGTTGTTTTACCTGCCGTAATTTCACCGTCAGCGATACAGCCATTTGCCCTTTGGAATGCCTTTACCGCCGCATCGAATCTGGCTCCGGCAATGCAGTCTGCTTCTCCGCAATCGTATCCGATGGAATTAAAATATTTCTGGATTGGCTTTACGGCCGCATGCCTGCTGTTCTTTGATCTGGATATGGTTACGGTCTTCGACAAAGTTTCAGCGCCTGCAATTCCGTCGGTCTTTGCTCCGACTGCGGACTGTACCTCTTTTACAAAGGTACGGTGAGTGTAAGAAGCTGATGCAGGTTCCTCGTATTCTGGGCGGGCGAACCCGCGGATATTTCTGGCATAACGGGTTCTGCGCATAACGCTTCCGCCGTTGTCATCAGAAGAAACGGAAGTATTTCCTTCAATTACGGTATAGGAGCCGTCCGGGTTTTTCCTTTCAACAATGCCGATATGGGATGCGCGGCCTTTGCCGAAATCCATCAGGCACAGATCGCCCTTTTTTCCCTTTGTATTGGCATACCAGATTTTTTTATTCCTGGCCCATGACTCCACAGCGGGGCAGTATGCGGTTTTTGCTCCGCCGCAGAACAGGCGGCCCGCGTTGCACATGCGGAATATATCCCAGACAAAGCTGCAGCACCAGGGATATGCGGCTCCTCTGACGGCCTGTCCATAATAATGGGTATTAAAGATCACATTATTTGAATTTGCCGGGCGTTCCTTTGTTCCGATATAGCTGGCTGCCTTATTTAGTATGTCATCTGCTGTAATCATCCTGCTTCCTCCTTTCCTGAGTGTTTTTTTGGGGACAATGTTGCTTTGTTTTCATAATCATTCCTCTCCTTCGGTTTATTTTTTATCCAATAGCCCCCTTATGAAAAAGTCCCAAAACCCTTGATTTTATTTGGGTTTTGGGACCTGAAACAAGTTTTTTTCGACCGTTTTCGGAGCTTTTACGGAAGATGACTATAGGGCGGCCAGCTTATAATGAATATTATATAAAACAATGTCTCCGGCTTTATCCTTTACTAAGTAAGTATTTGGGGCATTTGACGGATCTACCAGCTCCTGTATCAGATTCTTATAGTTGAATAATGCATAAAACAGCAATCTGGAGATGGGGGAGTATTTTTTATTGTCAATGCATTTTACTAAATAAAATAAGGTATGCCTGCTCATCTTAAGACTGTTTATATTGGAATAGAGAATGTCCTTTTCCAATGCTGCCAGATTCGCCTTCTCCTCATCCTCATAGTAATCGCTGGCCCATATTGCCGATAGCTTATGATTCATATTCAGACACCAGCCGATGATTTTATTGATCTGACTGTATTTCACTTTTTTTACATCGTATTCTTCAAAACGAAAGCAGTCGGAAAACGGAATAAAGGATTTGGCGCCTGATTTTCTGGATCTGGACGAGGAGATGATTTTTACCAGATAATCCATCGTTGTGTCATGGTACCTGTAGCATTTTTTTTCAGGGTTATAGTACCCCTTTGTTTTGGCTATATATCCGAGAAATTCCGGCTTGACCATCTTTCCGTCGTCGGTTTTTTCAATATGCTTCGCCTTTATTTTTTTGATTTCCAGCTCCGCATTGACGTCAAATTCCTTTTTTGCCTTATCAATTTCAATTCCGGACATGACGCTCAGCCGGCAGATATCGTAATATATTTCCCTGATGCTTTCATAAATTTCGGAATTTGGTTTCTCCGCATTCTCGGGAGCGTTGATCAGGTTCCACATAATGGTGTTCAGCTCCTGGGACAGATTTACAATTTCACCGATTTTATTGTTGCTGGTGCGAAAATCCAGATCTGCTTTGTCCTCTGCGCTGTAATATCTTTTTACTTTTTTGGCGGACACATGGTTTACAGGCACTTTAAACAGGTCATAGTATTTCAGAGCCGCATCAATAATAATTTGATTGTCTGATATAATCATGCTGTCGGAATCAAAGTCCGCTCCTGATAACCGTTCCAGAATATTTTCGTTGATCGAGTTTATACATACAATTTCTTCCGTAAGGTTGAAATATCTGTCGATCAGGTCATGCTTCATATTATTTGCTATCAAAATGTTGGAGGTGGAAATATGGGGGCTTCTGCAGCCCAGTATTTTCTTTCCCCATGGATATCTGGAAGTATGTATATTTCCCGGCAAAAGAGAAGTGGTTCCGTCGAACCGGCCGATTGTCTGCAAAAGCATTTCATAGGGATTTCCAAACAGCACGGAATAATTGCCGTCTATTAATATGTGTCCTTTCTTCATATTTTTAATATAAGATTTACAGGTATCTTTTTTGAAATCATAGTACAATTTTGTTTTAATAAAATCTCCGGATAACAGCATCATTTTAAAAAATATTTCGTTTTTGTCCTTCATCGACATATCAATATCCTCATATTCGGATTTGCCGTTTAATAAACCGCATTTTATGTGATGCCGGAAAACCTCCGGATTGCTGTTCATATCAGAGACATACTTTAAGGCCGGGGCGAGCAGTTCCTTTGTCTTGTCCTCAGACAGGCGGACTGTATTTAATAGCTGATAATGGGCCTGTACCATTTGTCCGTCGAAAAAATGGGTCTTTTTTTCGTGCTTCACCACACCGAATACAGGATCGACGGAATTCAGCCAGTCCATGACGGAGTTGAATTTTGCATATTTTATACTGCTGGGAGTCGTAATTAATTTAATATCCTCAATACATTCTGCTATGGTTATGGAATCCCTGTGAAGCTGGGACAGCTCGGTGATATTACGGTCCCGAAACCACTGAGAGATATTTGTGTTAAAGCAGCATGATTTAAAAAAACGGTTTCGCAGCAGCAGCATTCCGTATTCGGAAAAATCGCCCATAAGCGTCTGGTCGATCAAAGACTGTCCGTCGAAAATGGAATTGGAAATAACGGCCTCCTTTTCCGATGTGACCAGCCATTTCTCGTCGTTGATTTCTGTAACAATGCAGTCGCTTTTAAAATTACTTTCATAGTCCGGAATCACAAGGATATTTTTAGGTTCGATTTTAATGACATCGATAATGCTGCTTGTGGGGAGGGAGATATATGCCTCCAGCGCGGCCAGATCCACCTCGTCGCCTTCCTTTATGGATAGTCCGCACATTTCCCATTGGTGAACGGCATCATATAATCTTTCGTCAATAAAGAGACATTTACCGATCCTTGCAGAGCCGGAGGATCTTTTGAATCTTACATATCTGCGGCCCTCACAGGTAAAACCGTTTTTATATAAATAGTGGCGCAGTTGTTCCACGGAGTATTTGACCGGAATCATTTTCGCCCGGTATATTTTTTCTCCATGTTCGTTTTCTGCCTGTTCAAAAAAATCCGGCAGATCCGTGCGTACATTTTTCACCGGAGTATTGACAACAATTCCGATCACATGATGATTGCGGTCCAGTGCAATGGAATCGCTGAAATGCAGTTCGTTTAATGTATATCCGTCCGCTGCATAGGTGTTTTTTCTGAGCTTATTGAACTCCTTATAGGCATATTTGAAGGTTACATTGATGATTTTGTTGGAATATTCTTTTCCTGAATATTCAAAGGATAACGGGTCCTTTTTAGGAAGCCGCTGATTTCCTGCGGCCCGGAGCTGTATTAAATCCAGGCTGAAATCCAGTGTGTTGATAAAACGCCGGTAATGAAATCCGCCGTTTTCGCTTTCTAAATGAAATCCATATTCGGACTGTTCCTGATCGATCAGGTGATTTGCCGTATATAAATCTTTAGCGTCAATGCTTGGGATATAAAGTGCATTTCTGTTCATTGTTTTCCTCCTTGGGAAGCATGATTCTGTATTTGCTGCGGGGATCTGTCACATATATGATTTTGTTCATCTCTGTACGCAGAATGCTTTTTACCTCCGGGACGCTGTAGCCTTTATTTAGTGAAAAGGTTTTCCGGAAGGACAGATCGGTTCCGTCTGCCCACACGTTCATAACATATGAGTCAAAGGATTTGCATATACTGCTTGTCCAGATTTTGTTTTTGCAGTGATTGATTAATTCGGACACCTGAGAAACCGATTCATAGGTATCTGAAGCGCTTTTTAAAATGTAGTCCGCCTTATGAAACATACCGGAAATGATATGATGAAAGCTGTCCTTATAATTTATGTATGTTTTCGGGGTTTTGGCAGCGCAAATACCGTCAAAATATAAATCAAACGCCAGCCGGGGAACCTGTTCCCTGCTTTCATCAACAAAAAGGAGCAGATCTACTTTTTGCGCGGACTTGTCCCTTAGCTGCTGAAGGCTTTGGTCATATTGTCTGGACCTAACGATACAATCTCTAACCATCTGTACATCTGAATTTTTTCGTTCTGATTTTTCTTTCAATAAGAATCCTCCTCTGTATGAATTTTGTTAATAAGCATTTATGGCCGCCAAGCCATAGAACCTTACGGTCGGATCACAGCGCCTCATTTTTCCATTCTTCTGTTGAATCTGACTGCATTTGCGGCCGCGCTGATATTGAATGGGTTAGGATAGTACCCATTAAAGTCAGAAAGAGAGACAGTTCCTGCCCAGAGCCTGTGAAATTCCGCACGGGTAGGAAGAGGCTTTTGTATAGTCTGAGTTTTGGTCATCTGTAAAACAGTGTCCTCCTTTCCTGATTGATAGTCTGGTTTACGGGTTTCAATAAAAGGTTGCTGGTGATTAGATGATTGTCTGTTATAAGCGTTGTACATGAATTTCATCTGCCAAATGAAATTCTGTAACTGTTTTGAGTTTAAATCGAAAATATGTTCCTGTCAAGACAAAAATAAAAAAACAAACATTTGTTCATAATGGTATTGACAATCGAAAGTGCGTTCTGTATAATAAGGATAGCAGGTTTGAGGTACTCAGATATCACAGAAATAAAAAAAGAATACAGCCTGTATCAATTTCCAGCGGTGTTGGCGCACCTACTCCTGATACAAGCTGTATTCCCCGCTTATTAACAAACATATAGATAGGCAGGATGCCTATTAGAATGTTTGACACGTAGAGAAACCTACGTATATGTAGTATAACAAAGCATCTGTCAGTAAGTCAACATAAAATTTTGCCTGGTTTTCTGCATTTTTTATCGTAAAGGTTACAAGCTCCTGGGGCCGGAGGCGGCATGGGCATGAAAAAAATAATGAGCCGGAGAGGATAAAGCAGCCGCACATATTTTTTAATATCGGGAATATATTGATTTGAGATGCTGACAGTGAATGATAACGGAAACGCAGTGAAATCAATAAAAGAAGCAGGTAAGGGGAATCGAACCCCCCTCTCCAGCTTGGGAAGCTGGCGTTCTACCGATGAACTATACCTGCGGACAATTGATATTGTACACCAGTACAGGAAAAAATTCAAGGGATAGTTGATAAATATTTAAAAAAGACGTATACTTCAGACAGGACAAATGAATGACGAGGTGTAGTTTATGATGGATTTTGGTGTTGCCATGCCGATTATTATATCTTTTGCCATCAGTGCGGCGGCAGGCCCGGTAGTGATTCCTATATTGAGAAAGCTGAAGGTAGGCCAGACAGTACGGGATGACGGCCCCCAGACACATTTGAAGAAAAACGGAACCCCGACCATGGGCGGAATTATTTTTCTGGTTGGCGTAATACTCACATCCTTAATATATGTGAAGGATTTCCCGAAAATTATTCCGATTCTGTTTGTAACGGTTGGATTTGGAATCGTGGGATTTCTGGATGACTATATTAAAGTAGTGCTGAGACGCTCCGAAGGGCTGACTCCGGGGCAGAAGATGGCGGGACAGCTCGTTATTACGGGGATTTTTGCTTATTATATGGTGCGTTATTCGGGGACAGGGCTTCAGATGCTGATTCCGTTCAGCGGGGGAAAATATCTGGAGCTGGGCTGGCTTTCGGTTCCGTTCCTGTTTTTTGTAGTAATCGGAACGGTCAACGGGACGAATTTTACCGATGGTCTGGATGGGCTTGCTTCCAGTGTGACGATTCTGGTAGCTGTATTTTTCACGGTTGTGGCGATTGGGACGAACAGCGGCATTGCGCCTGTGACCTGTGCAGTGACAGGGGGACTTCTGGGATTTCTGCTGTTCAATGTCTATCCGGCAAGTGTGTTTATGGGGGATACAGGTTCGCTGGCCCTGGGCGGCTTTGTGGCCTCCGCTGCATATATGCTTAAGCTTCCGCTGTTCATTGCGGTTGTGGGACTGATTTATCTGGTGGAGGTGCTTTCGGTTATCATCCAGGTTACTTATTTTAAGGCAACTCATGGAAAGCGGTTTTTTAAGATGGCTCCTATTCATCACCATTTTGAAAAGTGCGGGTGGTCGGAAACCCGTGTGGTCGCTGTGTTTTCCATTGTGACGGCACTGTGCTGTCTGATAGCTCTGGCTGCTATCTGACAGTTCTCTTTTTCAGAATTTTTGCATAGACTTAAGAGAGCAAAACAGTAATTAAAAAGGAGCGGCATGGCAGTTCAGAGACAGACGGATACAAAAGAATCGGTAGATTATGTACTCTTGCTTCTGGTTCTGCTTCTGGTTGTATTCGGACTGGTTGTACTCTATAGTACGAGCGCTTATAACGGCAGGGTCAAGTTTGCTGACCCTGCCTATTATTTTAAAAAACAGTTTTTTGCGACCAGCCTGGGGCTGACGGCAATGTATCTGGTATCCCAGATCGATTACCGCAGGTGGCTTCACGCGGCGGGAGTCGGCTATGTGATGTCGCTGGTTCTTTCCACAGCCGTGCTTTTCATCGGGGACGAATATAATGGTTCAAAAAGATGGCTGTCTCTGGGGCCTTTGTCCTTTCAGCCGTCCGAATTTGCGAAGCTGGCAGTCGTTGTATTGCTGGCGTCCATTGTCAGCCAGCAGGCATCCCATATGAAATCCTGGCGTTATATGTTTCTGGTTATTTTAATGGTGCTGCCGATTGTAGGGCTGGTTGGAACCAACAATCTGAGCACGGCCATTATTATTCTGGGCATCGCGGTCATTCTTATTTTTATTGCCAATCCCCAGTTTCTTCCTTTTATATGGATGGGGGCTCTGGGAACAGGTTTTATCGGTATTTTCCTGAGTGTAGAGTCCTACCGTCTGGAGCGTCTGGCTATCTGGAGAAATCCGGAGCTGTATGAAAAAGGATATCAGACCATGCAGGGACTGTATGCCATTGGATCGGGGGGGATTTTTGGGGTAGGGCTTGGAAACAGTATGCAAAAGCTGGGCTTTGTCCCGGAAGCGCAGAACGATATGATTTTTTCCATTATCTGTGAAGAGATGGGGCTTTTTGGAGCTTTTCTTGTAATCCTGCTGTTCGGACTTCTGATTTGGAGGCTGATGGTGATTGCCACACATGTGCAGGAGCTGTTCGGAGCGCTGCTGGCTGCCGGAGTTATGGGGCATATTATGATTCAGGTGATTCTGAATATTGCTGTTGTTACGAATACAATTCCCAATACCGGCATTACACTGCCGTTTATCAGCTACGGAGGAACCTCCGTCGTATTCCTGCTCTCGGAGATAGGGCTGATTCTGAATGTATCACGGCAGCTGAAAAAGGAACATTGACACGGCTTCTGCATATATTGGTATATAGTGTCTGACCTGGAAACGGGTCCGGAGGGAATGGATTTGGACGGAAATGAACTGTATATCAATGGCCCCCAGAGGATGCATGGGGAATTACTGATACAAGGCTCGAAAAATGCGGCTCTGCCCATACTGGCGGCCGCAGTTCTGGGAACAGGAATTTTTATCCTGCACCACTGCCCCCGAATCTCGGATGTGGAGCATATGCTGGAGATGCTGGAGGATGCGGGATGCAGGGTAAAGTGGGAAGGGCATATGCTGATTGTAGATACCCGGTATTTGGATAATTATCAGGTGAACGGGAACGGAGCCGGAAAAATGCGTTCCACAGTAACCTTGCTGGGCAGTATCCTGGGGAGGATGCATCGGGTGGCAATTCCCTATCCGGGCGGCTGTACAATCGGAAAACGGCCGATTGATCTGCATCTGAAGGGTCTGGAGCAGCTCGGCGCGGTCTTTGAGCATCAGGAACATGCATTGGTAGGCTCCGCCCAGAGGCTGCATGGGGCGGAAGTTTATCTGGATTTTCCCAGCGTAGGGGCAACAGAAAATATTCTGCTGGCGTCTGTGCTGGCCGACGGGATGACAACGATTCATGGAGCGGCTATGGAGCCGGAGATTGTGGAGCTGGCTTCTTTTTTAAGAAAGATGGGGGCAAAGGTCCGCGGAGACGGGACGCCGGTAATTCTGATAGAAGGGGTAAAGACGCTGCACGCAGCAGAATATATTATTCCGTCGGATCGGATTGTGGCGGGAACCTATTTGTTCGGGGCCATGATGACCAAAGGAGAGGCGCGGCTTCTCCATGTGCCGATGGCGCATCTTGGAAATATTCCAAAGCTTCTGCAGCAGATGGGGGCTTTGGTGGAGACGGAGGAGGACTGCATCTATGTCAATATGAAGCGTCAGTGCAGCTCCCTGCCCTATGTGGTGACAGCTCCGTTTCCGGGGTTTCCTACGGATCTGCAGTCAGCCCTGGTAGCGGCTCTTTCCACCGCGTCAGGGATGAGCTTTATAGAAGAAAAGATTTTTGAAGCCCGTTTTCAGATTGTACCGGAGCTTCAGAAGATGGGGGCCTCCATCGCAAGCGAGGAATCTTTTGCATTGATTGACGGAAATGCAAGACTGAGGGGAGCCAGAGTGGAGGCAAAGGAACTAAGGGGAGGCGCCGCTTTAATTATGGCGGCTCTGGCAGCAGAGGGAGAGACGTGCATTTATGGTATGGAGTATGTCAGGAGAGGGTATGAGGATATAAATGGGGATTTGAAAAAGCTTGGGATTGTGATATAGTTTATTTATAGTAAATTAAAAGGAACAAACAGGCAGCCGATGCAGAAAAAGGAAGAAAGGAAAAAAATTCATAAAGGAATATTACTGACAGCAGTACTGGCGTTCATTTCGGTACTGCTTTTGTCAGTGGCAGGCGTTTTCCGGGTTCAGGAGGTGACGGTTACCGGAAATGATTATTATACAAATGAGCAGATTGTGGATTTTGTTATTGAGGACGGCTATAAGCGCAATACTTTGTATCTGTATTTCCGCTATAAATATCTGGAACAGCCGGAAATCCCGTTCATTGATACTTTTGAATTAAAGATCAATTCCTTTCGGAGCGTCTCCATCCGGGTGTATGAAAAAAGTATTGTAGGGTACGTCCGGTACCTTGGGAAAAATGTGTATTTTGATAAGGACGGAAATGTTGTGGAGATTTCGGGAGAGCTGATGGAAGGCGTGCCCATGGTCAGCGGACTTTTTTTTGATCAGCTTACTATGCATCAGGCGCTGAATGTGAAAGATCCGGATATTTTCAA
>VSNE01000053.1 GCA_009774155.1 Lachnospiraceae bacterium | reverse complement strand
CCAATTTTATAAATATCATTTTTTTCAAAATAATCTGAAATATGGCTGCCTTTACGTCTCACATAATTCCACCTGGCCGCAACCGCAGGATATATAAAATCCGGGTGGTTGATCAACGAAGAGTCATAAAACTCAGAATCAGTATACGGAATAGGAATCACAAGCTGCGCGGGCCTGACGCCGTAATCTAAAAGCTGCTCTTTAATTTCCAGCTTTGCCTCCTTCCATCCGACTGCTATTACAAATAAATATTGTTCCATATTGTCTAATTGCTGAAGATCAGCTGTCCGGACCGGAGCCTCAATATCCTTACGTTTGTCGGCTACTGCATAAACATTTACGCCGCGTCTTTTAAGATATCTGTAGATATATCTTCCATACCTTCCTGCTCCCCATATAATAATTTTCTGTTTACTGTCCACGATATTGTCAATATCGTATTCTATTCCTTCCAAATCCTTCATATTAACACCCCGCAGTTATTAATATTCATAAACCGTTATCCCCTTATGGTTTTCCACCATATTCATTAAAATATCCAGAAACAATCCATCGCTTTTACTGATATCAAACAACCTTATTTCTTTTCCGTCAAACATCAGATGGGAAAGCATTTCCAGGTTTGTTGACATGATCTTCCCGCCCCACAAATCCCTGGCTTCATTAAAACACAATTCATTCTTTTGGGACCCGCCGCAGATTTTAAGCTCTATCGAACGCAGTGTCTCCAAGACCGGGTTCCAAATCCATACCTTGCTTTCGTTATTAGGCAAAAGGTATATGTTCCCGTTCTCATCAGCAAATGCGCATATACAGATTCCTTTCATCCCAGAAGGCATAGTTTTTTCCAGAAAGGTGTTTTTTTGAATGTCATAAATTATAAAAACAGAATTCAATATACGAGGGATCAAAAAGAGTTTTCCATCTATGTAGAACATATGCCTGAATGTATCTTCTTTCACCTTTCCCCATATCTTAAACTCCAAAGTCTGCAAATCAAAAGAAATCAAATCACTACAGCCCCATGGACAGAAGTAAACAGTTTCATCTACAGTAGTGCCATTAATGATAACCCACTTTTCTTCTCCAAAAGCATCGCTTTTCACCGGCAAAACATATCTGGTAAATTTCCCGCTGTCCGGGTCAAACGCTAATACAGCGTCATAGCTATTGGGCAGAAGATATGTTATATTATTTTTGCTGACATATCCCCAGAATGGTCTGCATGTATATTTTTTTTCAGAAGCAGGATATTTTAAATATTCAATTTTTCTGGTTTCAGGGGTAAATACTGCAATTTCATTCTCTGGGCCGGAGGGAATAAACATAATGGTATCTCTTATTCTAAAAGCAAACTCATGCATGGGAGATTCCCCGTCATATTTATCAAAGAGCATAATAAAGTCTGCCCTCCCGTCCCGATGCAGTTCAAAAAGGCCGTTGCGGCCCCACGCCGAAAAATATGTTTTCCCACCGCACTCAGCAACAGCCAAAAAGGTAATTCCGTTAGTATCATGCATTTCTATTTCCCGCATAACAGGTATTCTCCTTACTGTAATGTCCGAAGCTGCTCTTTTATTTCACTGGAGCAAATACCCGGAGTTCTCTTTAATCTGACCACATTTTTATTGTGCGCGCCGCACCAGCCCGCAATCCTTTCAAACCGATCCCCCACATGGTCCTCTCCCAGCGCCAGAATATCAAAATCTATATTTTCCAACGTCTCCGGAACGACGCTGTCATAAACAACCACCTCGTCCACTATCCTCAGCGCCTCTAATATTTCCACCCGTTCCCCGGTTGTATACAGCACCTGGGCATCCGGTTTGTATTTCAGAATATAGTCCCCGTTCTGAACGGCCACAATCAAATAGTCCGCATAACGTTTGCATTGCTTGAACAGTCTTAAGTGTCCGATATGGAAATAATCATAAACCCCAAATGTCAGTATTTTAGCCATCCCCGTAGTCTTCCTTAATTTTTATTAACGCCTGTTTCACCGGATCGTATATATTTTTACAGCGCACCTTATCTCTGTATTTTTCATATAAAACCGGAAGCTCCGTGCATCCTAATATACACCCGCATTCTTCTCTGTTTACCAGATTTAAAAAGATCGTTTCAATCTGATCGGAATAGGTATTCTGCTTTACCGCCTCAATGCACTTTCTTAAGTTTCCATACTCAGCTTCAGCGGGAACACTGCATTTAATAGATTTAGCCTTCAAGGTTTCCTGATATATCCTTGACTCGATAGTTCCCTCGGATGCCAGTAAATATATCTTTTTCATATGATCGCCGGCCGCCTGATCCGCACACATTTTAATAATATCCACTATGTATTCCCTGGCCTCTGGCATTTTGTCATAAATTTGCGGAAGAAAAAGATGCGACGTATTACAGGCCAGTATAATTTTTGAGCATCCTGCCTTTATCAGATTATCAACGGACTCCGTCATCTCTGAAACAAGTAATTCCACATTCTCGTTGTACAGAAACGCTCTGACCCTGCTGGGCATCGTACATCTGTTATCAATAATAATTCTTGGGCGCTCCCATTCCTTAGCCGCATCAAAAACCTCTGCATATTGTTTAAAAGCATGTATTGTCGCATATGTCCCCATACCGCCTAAAAATCCAATAACCAGTCTTTGTTCTGATGATTTCACTTTGCATCTTCCTTCCAGTATTCTAGTATCCTTCTGTAATCCTCTCTTCTGTTACAGTTCGTCCATCTTAACAGGCCGACTAACTCGAACGATTCCGGATCGCAGGAATCAATATAGTTCTGGATAATGCAAAGATTCGTACCGTCCTTTTCCATTTTATAAAATCTTTCGTTCGCCGCTTTCAGCTTTTCCGTATCTGTAAATTTCCAGATCTGCCCTGAGTTAAGAATTACGGAAAAAGCTTCATCAATCTTCAGAAGTCCGTGATTGCTGTTGAACGCATACCGGAACCGATCCTGCATATTTTTATAAAGAACCACTGCCTTTCTGGCATAGATAGGCTCAAAGCTGTATGTTAAAGCATTGTGCTTAGTATCTATGACCCTGCTAAAAGAATCCTTATCGATATCCAAATCACCCTCAACAAACAGCACTTTCTCAACATCCTCAAACTTGTCAAATATCTCTTTCAGCCCCATATACAGGCTGTATCCGGATGCAAAGTCTGCATAATGCTTATTATAAATAAGAACAATCCTGTCCTTTATAGAATCCGGCAGTTCTTCGCAATAGGCTTTCAAATCATCATATTTGTAGCCGCCCACAACTACTGTCTTATCGGCAAACATACACTTCTTTAGCAGGTGATAAAGCAGTGTATCCGCCTTGTCTTTTTCATAGTATATAGCCTTAAGACGCTTATCTTCTTCCGGTATCCCTTCATTGAATCTTTCTGAAACACCTGCCACAGTTATGATTGCCGCTTCCACTTATGCCTCCAGTCGGTAGCTAGATAATTTGCAATACACTCATCAAGGCCCTTATCAAGATTAATGACCGGTTTCCATGAAGTGCGTGTTCTGATTTTCTCCGTACAAAGAAGTCTTCTTTCAGGATCGGATTCTCTGTAACCCTTAAATTCAATAACAGGGTCCGAAATCCCCATTTTAGCCGCACAGAGCTTTGCAAGATCAATAATTGAAATCTCTTCATCGGTTGCAACATTGTACACGGTTCCGTCCAGGGCGGCATCTGTGCCCGCAAGGGCAAGTACGGCGCTGCAGCTATCATAATTATTGAGGAACGTTCTTCTGTTCCTTCTTGAATTCTCCAGCAGAACAACCTTGCCGTTTTCCCGAAAACTATTAATAATAAACGGAATAATATGCTTGGGAAATCTTTCATTCTTACTGTATACATTAGCAAACCTGACAGAACAGCCTTTAATCTTTCCTGTATCTACAGCATCCTTTATAAAAAACTCCGTAAGAAGCTTTCCCACTGCGTAGCTTGTTCTTTGACTGTGCTCGGCATTGGACATTGTAAGGAAATCATTTTCCTTTACGCCCCCGTCCTCATTCCATGAATTCATGGAATAAACCTCCGATGTAGAGCAATTAATATATTTTTTTGCCCCGACGCGGACAGCCTGCTGCATAAAATCATTCATGCCCAGTACATTTGTTTCAAAGGTTTCATAAACATGATAAAAATGTTCGGTATGTACAACTGCCGCACAGTTAATATAAATAACCTCATCATATAAATGTTTTTGCTGAACTACATTTTTTTCAAAGCATTCCATCTGTATTTTATTGTTGATGTCATATTCAAAAAACTCAAATCTTGTATCATTGATACAATCCTTTACCGTCTCCATGGATGACGCAAAGAAATTATCAAACCCCAAAATATGGTCATGACTCTCTTCTTTTTCCAGAATCTGACGGACAAGCTCATTCCCTGTCATACCTGTCACGCCGCTGATTGCATATAATGTACTCATAAAGATTTCCCCTCCTTCATATGCCTGTTTCCAGTCTCGTCTTATAAAATTCATCGATTTCATCCGGAAACAAAGACTGCTCATATTTCACATCATACTCAACAGCCCTTAATTCCGTTCTTTTGGACGGCAGATGCAAAACCGCGTACTGCGCGCATGGATTTTGATTCCGCGGCTGCCCGACAGAGCCGGGATTAATGAAAACTACTGCTTTTTTATTCCTTAGCTTTTTGTTTTCAGCGTCATAAAATTTTGTAAAGCAATGCGGATAATGGGAATGACCGGAAAAAACAAAATCATAGCCGCAATAATCCCCCTTCAAATCATCCGGCATAACTGCCTTCCAGTAATGGTCCTCATAAGAACCATGTACGGCAAGCGCGTGGAAGCTTCCCAGCCTGAACTCCTGATAACCGTCCGGATTCATTTTATTCCTTATATAATCAAATGAAGCTTTTGTTAACCGCCGTTCCGTATATACCGCCATTGCGCGCCCTCTGTCCGAGGATAAGCGCTCCAAATCCTTATCAATGACCAGCCTTTCATGGTTTCCCCAAAGATTGGCAAGCATTTTTCCGTTCCATGAACTGCTTTCAAGCTGCCGTAATTCCTCGAGCACTTCATTCGGCCTCATTCCGTAATCAATACAATCTCCCAAAAGAATTACTCCGTCAAATATCTCATCTCCGCAGTCTTTCCGCACTGCATCAAATGCGCTGATATTGCCGTGTATATCCGAAAGGATCAAATACTTTTTTTCCATAAGCTCCTGTCTTATCTCTCTTCGGCTCAATATGTAATCTGAGATCCCGTTTTCAAACATATTACAATGTGTCAATAAGCCGTATGATATCGCCGAAAGGCATCAGCAATGAATCAACCTCCTGCGCCCTGTGCGCTTTAAGAATTTCTTCCGCCGTCTGTTTCATCACAGGAAACGCCGCCCTCATCAGTTGGTTGGCATATATAACGATATTTACTCCATGCGAGGCAAAAGTATCCTCGGTCACCTGGTGAAAGGAGGTCGGAACCACTACGAGCGGCGTCTTTTTATCCTTTTCCCTGAATCGATCGCAAAACTCGAATATTTCCGAAGGCTCCTTTTTTCTGCTGTGGATCATAATACCGTCCGCTCCTGCAGCGGTAAATGCGCCGGCTCTTTCAAGCGCGTCTTCCATCCCCTTTTCCAGGATCAGGCTCTCAATTCTTGCAATAATCATAAAATCATCAGAAAGCTGCGCTTTTTTTCCGGCTGAAATTTTAGCAGAGAAATTTTCGATCGTATCCTGGCTCTGTATGACCTCCGTTCCAAACAGACTGTTCTTCTTAAGCCCTGTCTTGTCTTCAATGATTACTGCGCTGACTCCCATTCGCTCCAATGTTCTGACATTATAAACAAAATGTTCCGTAAGTCCTCCTGTGTCGCCGTCCAGAATAATCGGTTTCGTTGTAACTTCCATAATATCATTAATGGTGCGAAGCCTTGAGGTCATGTCTACCAGCTCGATATCCGGCTTGCCCCTGTCCGTGCTGTCGCAAAGCGATGAGACCCACATTGCATCGAATTGGTCAAGCCTTCCGTCCAAATCTTCAACCACCGTCTTCTCAACAATAAGGCCTGTCAGTCCGGAATGTGCCTCCATTGTTTTGACGACAGGAACCATTTCAATAAGCTGCCGCAGTCTCTTTCTGCGGAATTCAGGCATGCTCAGTCTTTCTCTCAGCCTGTCGTCCACCTTTTTAACTGTTTCGCTGTAAGTATAGGGTACATCGATAATCTGACCTCCATAAGAAGCAATCAGCTTTTCCACATGATCTCTTACCGCCTTTTCCGCGCCGTTCTTCCAGTTGTCTCCGTGAACAACGTAATCCGGACGCAGTCTTTCTATCACATCGTCATACAGCATATCATCCTGTATCACAACCTCTTCCACACCGTCAAGCGATCGGTATAACGCCATTCTTTCATTTATAGTCTTTGTGGGAAATTTCGTGCAGCGGATCATCTCCTTATCGCTAAGGCAGCCGACAATCACTCTGCCGTATTTTAATGCATGCTTAATGATATTTCTGTGTCCGTCATGAATGACATCTGTGCTAAAACACGTATATACCGTTTTCATACCTATCACCTTATCACTTCCATGTACTGTTCCATCCTTCACAAATGCCCATAGTCACCAGTATATAAGCTCTTCCTTCCCCGGCGGCAGATTAAGCTGTTCCATCATTGTTCTAAATGCCTCTTTATGTTTTATTTCCTCAACAGAAAAAACAGGTTTATCTCCGGCTGTCCCGGTTTTATCAGATTCACAAACAGACAGCAGAAAATCCATTTTATTATCTGGAAAATCAATGTACTCAACCTTCTCGCGTATCAGGGCTTCTCTTATGCCTCTTCCGGCATTTCCCAGGCAGTCGCAGACTATGACATATACACAATACACTCCTCTTTTTCTTAAATCGCCGTATACCGGCAGCAACGCCTGAACGGCTTCTTTACGGGAAACAGTCAAACCGCAGTATACATAATCTCTTTTTAATTTTTCTGCAACAATCTCCGTAAGATGCATGCAGGTTAAATCCTCAGGATATTCTTCATAGCGCTTGAAGCAATATGACAGATAGTCTTCTATCCTATGAGGCGAATAGCATTTCACCCCTTCAAATTCCGTTTCCGTCAACGGCAGCAGCACATCCCTGTTCATCCATTTTTCGTTAAAGCATACATAGGAATCCATACTGTCAAGCCCGAAATAAATAGTATTGCTGTTCTCGACGATATGTTTATTTTGACCCATTATTTCTAATATTTTTTGATTTCCTTTTTCCGTGTATCTGTAATCTGCACAGGCTTTGATTGTCTTTTTATGTTCCTCAAAATCATATCCGTCTTCATAAAAATCATATGGAAAGAAATCTATGGATCTGCAATTGATTTCCGATGTTCCTTTCTTTATCTGAAGACAGTTCGGTGATACAACCATGATATATTCGTCAGGATGATTTCTGAGCATTTTCTCCATAAGATGATCTTCCTCTTCATCAAAGGACGCTTTCGCTTCAATGTAGACCAGATTTTCTCTTCCGTACTTCATCAGTTTCATATAATCATTTCTTAATAATCCAAAATCCACATCATCATCCCATGGTATAAATCCGCTGTGACGGTATAATCCCAGCGCCGTGCCAGCAGCGACAAAGGGCTTTATCTCCAGCTTTATCCGTATAAAATACGTAAACACCTCGGATGTAAATTCTATTACTTGTTTCTGAACATAAGAAAGATATCCCGATGCCTTGTCCAACTGCCTGATATCCGATAATTCTTTCAATACCTCCATCTGCTTCTCCAGATGTTTATTCAATTCTATATACTGATTTCTCTCCCGCGTCATTCTCTCAGTATCATCATTTAAGATCTGAAGATACTTATCAGGACTATATGTAAGCATCTCCCCAAGCAGGGATTCATTGCATATCAGAAAGTCATCGATCCCCATACGATAGAGCTGCAAAGCAATTTCACGTGCATTGCTGTTGTTCACGGACAGGATAAGCAGATAGTCTCTGTATATTTCCAAAAATTCTTCTACAGTAATATACAGCGTCCCATACTTATATCCCCTTTTGGAGCAATTATTATCGCATAAAGCATATACGTTATCTTTCCCAAAATAATTTAACAGCTTCAGTCCATATGCTCCGCTTCCAAAAAGAATTATCTTCTTTATCATTTCTGTTTCAAAATTGCCTTTCATACAATTTCTAATTTTTCTGTTTTATTTATGAATCTAAAAAATACAGATATGCTCTCTGGGAACCCCGTATTGCATCAGCTGAACCTTCATATCATGCGAATATAAATTATTTGCAACAATATACCTTGTTTCTCTATCCCTGTTCCTGGCTTCTTCCGGATTTAATATCTCTATACCGTCCAGCGTCCGATTCCATTTATTGGCGGCATTATCTATAAAAGCCTCTATGCTGTATTCCATTTGTTTAAGCCATCGATATGCATGAATTCCAAAATTCCCGCATCCAAAGATTACTATTGAGTATTCAGAAGGCTTTCCTAAAGCTGACAATATAAAATCCTTACGTCTCTCCCGTTCCTCCACATAATCTTCATATGGTTTTAAAACAGAACGAAGCGGCACATCAATATTCATGTCGCTGTCCAAAATGATCTGATTATCGAGCGCCCAGCTAATTTCTCTGCGGAACCATTCATAATAGGGTTTATATTCTCTTCCAAAAATCTGATGAGAATCATTGACAGAATTATAGAAGGCCAGCGCAATCCGGCAATAAAACGCCTTTGCAATTTCTCTGTCCCGCCTGATAAGGTCTTTATATTTTGAATATACAAAATTGTATTCGTTAAATGAATATAAAAAGCCTTTATCCGAATTAGACGATGACCCTTCACGATCCACGCAGTAAAAATAATACGCCTGATCCAGATACATCACTCTTCTGCATAATATACTCGTCTGAAATAAAAAGCTGACATCCTGAAATGCCGCTCCTCTTGTTTCAGAAAATTCAATTCCGTTATTAATCAAAAAGCTCTTTTTATATATGCCGTCCCACAAATACAGGTCACGGATGCATATATCCTTGGGCACGGGTTGATCAATGACCCGAAAATAATAAGAGTCGTCATAAAAATTTCTGCGGAGCTGTTTATATTTTGATCCGTCCTTCTGAGTCCAGTAAGTATAATAATTGCATTTCACATAATCACAGTCATTCTCTGCCGCCGGCCTGTACAGTTTCTCGTACATATCATGGCTTATGTAATCATCTGTCTCCAAAATAGCAATATAACGTCCCCGCGATAAGCTTATCCCAAGATTGACCTGGGCCCCATAGCTTTTATAGTCCGTTTTCACAAGTCTGATTCTGGAGTCCTGTCCGGCGTATTTTTCTATAATTTCGACCGTTCCGTCCTCCGAACCGGCATCAATACAAATAATTTCTATTTCTTTTAATGTCTGATTAACCGCGCTTGCAATACACTCCTCAATATAATCAGCAACATTCAGCGACGGCATGATTACAGATACTGCAATTTCACTCATGAATTCTTCCTCTCCAATAAAATATTATTTAAAAGATTCCCTGTGCCTCTCTACAAATACTCATAATATGGTCTGTCTGTGTCAAATAATACGTCCTTATGGTCAGAGGCCGCCATTTGCGGTTTTTTCCAGGAACCGTAAATAATCCGTAATATATTCCTGTATCCTGCAGGGACGCTTATTTTCATAAATTCAAAAGGCATATCAATACTGGTTTCATAATCCTTAATAAAACGGTTTCCGACTTTATTATTGATTTCATATGAAAGAAGCGCTATTTTGGATGCCTTTATGCCTGCATACCGCTTTATACAGTTTTCATAATCCAGACAACATGGATCAAGCTTTTCATAATTTACGTCCAACTGATTCTCCATATATTTTTTGCATTTTTCCTTCAGGGCATACAGCTCCTTCCAATAGTCCTTCCTTTCAGATGCGCACGGCAGATGATCCATAGGAAAAATATCTATAAAGATCCCCTGATTGAATTTATACCTTTTCTTCATTTCACTTAGCAAAATTCCTGTTGTGCAGCTATTTCTAATCTGAATATGTCCCCTCGTAATTCCCAGGTTTGTACGGGCCGGCTGAAAATAATATGGATGGCTGAATTCTTTTTCCCCTACATCGCACAGCTTGTCATAGTCATCCCGAAGCATGACAAAATCCATATCATCATCCCACGGAATAAATCCTTTATGCCTGACGGCTCCAAGTAAGGTCCCCGCATCTGCATAATATTTTAATTTGTATTTATTGCACACAGCAGCAAATTTTGAAAACAAATCCAATTCAACAGCCCATACCTGCTTTTGCTTCTCATTTACCAGAAATCCATCTCTGATTTCTTCTTTCAGAAAATTTTCCGGCAAATCTATCGACTCCAGTTCAACCATCCGCGCACTCCCCAATAAAATTTTTCTATCTCAGAATCTCACTACATCCCATATACTTATGATAGGTTTTTCTGTCTTCTGCATCAGACGCTCTTCTATCACCTCGTAGTTTTCCTCATCTAAAACCACAACGGCATCGCACTCTTCCTCCTCTGTAAATTCCTCCAATGCATGTATCTTCTTTTTGATTACAACACGGGAATTCAGCAAATCCTGATCCAGCCGCCCTTTTAATTCATCAGTTTCAAATACAATCAGCCTGTATAAATCATTTGTTTCAAAATAATCCGCAATCTGCGCGCCGCAATGCCTCGCGCGTTTCCAGTGTTCCTTAACGGCCTGGACACAATATTCGGAATCAAACATAATCAGGCTGTCAAAATATCCGGTTTTAATATCCGGGAGCGGAATTATCAGCCTGTCCGGTCTGACGCCGTATTGACAGAGCTGGCTTCTGATTATCTTGACAGTTTCAATTTTTGCAATGGCAATAATAAAGTAATACTCTTCCACGGCGTTTTTTAAATTTTCCAGACTGCTGACAGGGTACTTGTCTTTTAATGAATCTAACCTTTCCTTGTTGTTATCACATACTGCGGAGACGCTAATGCCCTTATTCATAAGCGTCTCATATATATGATTTCCATATTTCCCGGCTCCAAATATTACGATTTTCTTTCCGTATGCATATGACATAAAATCATAGATATCGTATTCAATCCCATTCAAATCTTTCATTCTACAGTTCTCTTATTCTTTATTCACAACGAGCTTTTGCATTTTTGTATTACAATAGGTTTACCTACCCGCCGGCACATCTGCACGATTGAACTGGGATCGCCATAATAAGCGTCGCTCAGCACTACCGCCCGATCCACATCCGCCGTATCGTCATAAATCCCCCATCCTTCAGTCCTGTACGTATCCACAATTTTTTTATACTCTTCCCACAATCCTGTCCTCATCGACTTAATGGTTGCTTCAATTAACGGATGCGGCCTCCAAAGCAATGCCACTTCCTCCTGATTTTCTTTAAATACCTCCAGCACGTCTTTAATTTTTCGGTTCATCTCCTCATTATGTTCCAGCAGGGCCGATACGCTGGTATTATAAAAAATAATTTTTTTCCGGCTTCCGTCAGGCTTTTCGATCACCTTCAGCCATTCCTTCGGCACAACCACATCTTCTTTTCTGGCCGCAGCTACTTTCTCTATCTTAGGAGAGCCCAGCCCCAAAATCTTCTTTTCCCAATATTCTCTGGTATCC
>VSNE01000052.1 GCA_009774155.1 Lachnospiraceae bacterium | reverse complement strand
GGACAGTATGCGGGAATGCTTTTAATAAAGATAAAAATATATAAGGGAGGTTACGGGAACTATGAAAGGATCAGAAACAAAAAAAGAGTCAGAGAAGATTTACCGGGAGCGTCTGGAACATTATCATGACGAGCTGAAATGGCTTTATATGGAGCTGTATGATAATACGTCCATGTTTGCTGAGCTGTGCGATCATTTGACCAGCTTTTATGAGGAGAGGAATAAGGACTTAAAAAAGCAGGATCTGGAGAGGGAGCAGCAGCCGGACTGGTATAAGCAGAACGATATGCTGGGCATGATGTTTTACATTGATAACTTTGCAGGGAATATGCAGGGTGTGGAAGAAAGGCTGGGGTATCTTGAGAAAAACAATGTGAATTATATTCATCTGATGCCTTTTTTGGACACGCCGGAAGGACGCTCGGACGGAGGTTATGCGGTGTCTGATTTCCGAAAGGTGCAAAAAAAGCTTGGAACCATGAAGGATTTGGAAAGTCTGACGGCAGCCTGCCATAAAAAGCATATGAATGTGTGCATGGACTTTGTTATGAACCATACCTCTGAGGATCACGAGTGGGCGAAAAAAGCCCGCAAGGGGGACGGCGAATATATGAGCCGGTATTTCTTCTACGATAATTACACAGTTCCGGAGATGTATGAGCGGACAGTTCCGCAGGTATTTCCTACAACCGCGCCGGGAAATTTCACCTGGCTGCCGGATGCGGGGCACTATGTTATGACATCCTTTTATCCTTACCAATGGGATTTGAACTATAGAAATCCGCGGGTGTTCAATGAGATGATGTATAATTTCCTGTATCTGGCAAACAGGGGAATTGATATTATCCGTATTGATGCCGTGCCGTATATCTGGAAGGAGCTTGGGACTCAGTGCCGGAACTTAAAGCAGGTACATACGATTGTACGTATGATGCGTATTATCTGTGAGATTGTCTGCCCGGGCGTACTGCTTCTGGGAGAGGTGGTAATGGAGCCTGAGAAGGTAGTGCCGTATTTTGGAACCGTGGAAAAGCCGGAGTGCCATATGCTCTATAATGTAACCACTATGGCAACTACCTGGCATACGGTGGCAACCCGGGATGTGAGTCTTCTTAAGAAGCAGCTTGATATTGTAAACAGCCTGCCCAAACAGTATGTATTCCTGAACTACCTGAGGTGCCATGATGATATCGGATGGGGGCTGGATTATGCATCCCTGCGCAGCGCAGGGATGGAGGAGCGCTCCCATAAGCAGTATCTGAACAATTATTTTCAGGGATATGAAGGAGACAGCAACAGCCGGGGTGAGCTTTATAATGCAGATCCCGTAACCGGGGACGCCCGTTTCTGCGGAACAACCGCCTCCATGTGCGGTGTGGAAAAGGCAGGTTTTGAACAGGATGAAGAGGCTATGGAAAAGGCGATCGGCCTGGACGTAATGCTTCATGCCTACATGTTTATGCAGTCCGGCATCCCGGTGCTCTACAGCGGGGATGAGATTGGACAGGTGAATGATTATACGTACAAAGAGGACCCGAATAAGGCAGAGGATTCCCGCTACATCCACCGGGGCGCTATGAAGTGGGATCGGGTGGAGGCGATTCAGGATAAAGACAGTGTGGAAGGGCGGATTTTCCGCAGACTGAATCAGTTGGAAAATATCCGAAAATCTGAAAAAGCCTTTGTATGTGAGGCAGACACATGGACTATAGACACCTGGGATTCCAGTGTGCTGTGTATCGGAAGATATTACGGCGGTGAGAAAATAATCGGAATCTTTAATTTCAGCGAATATGATAAGACTGCCTGGATTAACGAAACGGACGGAGATTATAAGGATATGATATCCGGGCAGAAGATGAAAGCCTGCGGGGTGAATATTCCCGCATACGGATTTTATTATCTGAAGAGAGAGAAGGAAAAAGAGGAATAAGGGTAAAGAAGCTTTCGGACACCCGGAAGGAACAGGCGGCTGTGCCATCAGTTTGACAGACTGGCGGCACAGCCGTATTTTTTATCGGGGAAACAGGGGTTTTGAAGGGAAAGAATTAAAAAGATTCGCATTATGTGGGTGAGTACAGCATAACGGCAAAAGAATGATAGTGATGAATGTAAAAACATGGTAAAATTTTTATAGATTATGGGTAAGGCAAGTGATAAAGGAGGGGCATATGGCCACAGTCAAAGCAAAGATGTATTACGTGGGGCAGGGAGCAATGAATCTGATATGGGTAGAGAACGGGAGTTCTGTTCTTTATGCGGCGCTGATTGATGCGGGCTCTACGGGTGATCCCATGAGCGCGGCAAATGTCAGTGCGGCGGAGGCAGACGGAATTATCAGGAGGGCGCAGAAAGCAGATATTTTTATTACTCATCTGGATGCAGATCATTATAATTATCTGAAAAATCTCGGTGATTCCTATAAAATAGAAAACTGGTATCTTGGCTCCTTCCCAATAGGAAAAATGGGAAATTATTTTAGAAAAATGACAAGGGACGAGGAGTTTGACTATTGGACCGAGTATTTCTGCAATAATTTTCCTGATAAAATGCCTGAAGTTTATCCGGAAAATTATTTGTGGGACGGAAAGAGTGTCTATCAGCCGGTGGACGGAGCAGATCTGGAGATCGTTTGTCTGATGGCTAACTGGGGGGAAGAGGTAAATGACAGGACGGCAATCTTTTTGGTCAGGACTTCTGATTATGCGCTGATTTTTCCGGGTGATATGACAGGAAATACATTTATTAATCTGGTAAACAGCGGAGCTGTGAATCTGTGCAGAAATTTTGTGGGAAAGCGTCAGGTCTTTATGTCCGTGCCCCACCATGGCTCCTTAACAACTTTATTTGAGGGAAATTTTGTGAGTATTGATAAAACATCCTACTCTTTCTGGACTTATGATATGTCCAAACTTAAAGGAGCCTTAACTGGAATGGGAGCTCAGAATGGAATTTTTCTCGCCAGCGCAGGACTTCATAAGGGATTTCTTCATCCAAGATCCGATGTGGTGTCAACCTGCGCGGGATTAGGCCTGCAGGTTCTGCTTCCGCAGAAGTATATTTGCTACAGGGGAGATTATGAAGGGGCATCAACTTTATATGGAACGGGCTGGATTTCTCCGGTGCTGGTCGATTCTTCAATGGGAAGAGGAGTTTATACGACGCTCTATAACCGTACGGCCTCCCAGGTTTCCACTTTAACTCCGGTATCCAGCAATAAAATAAAGAATTATACACAAGAATTCGGCACTTATTCCTACAGCATTTCACCCATGAACGGAGAAAGTAGGGAAAGACTGGAGCTGACTGCATATGACTCCTGGCAGCGTCCTGTATTTCGGGACTGTTTTTGCCGGGAGGAAAGCGGTATAAGACATATGGGAAGAAATTTGTTTTGTGCGGAAAAGGGGGAGTGGGAGTGAAGAAACTATATGTTGGAGAAAGCAGGAAGGAGCTGGAGAGGCTTCTGGGCATGGATGTGAAACGGCTGCCCTGTATGGACAGCGCCGTGCTGAGTCTGTCGTGGGAGGAAGACTTAAAAGGGCTGTATGTGATAAAGACGGATACAGCCCAAAGCATCCGTCAGCTTGCAGAGCAGGCAGAGCTTGTGGAGGCAGAGGGGGAGGGCCTTGGACGCCTGAAGGAGAAGATAGTTTTCTGGGATCAGTTTCTGCGGAAGGAAAAGGCTGCTCAAAAGAACAGCGGGTTTCAAGAACTGTGTTCCTGTCTGGACAGCCAATCCTTTACGGGAGTTCTTCTGATGGATCTGAGAGGTTCTTTGAAAAAGCCGGAAGCAGCCGGGGCTTCGTCGCTCTTAAAGGACGCAGAGTTTAAAGCGCCGTTTGTCCAGTGGTCGGCCGTAGATTTTCCGGAGGGGAAGCCGGTATTTGGAAACAGCATATGCAAGGGGGTCCTGTCCCTTTGTCGGAGTATCGGGCTGCCGGCGTTTACCATGACGCGGACAGATGTGTTTTTCCGGCAGGGGGAGATTTCGTTTTCGGCCGCGGTCTGTCAGGTGGGAATCGGAACCTTGTTTTCGGCGGAGGTTTTAGAAGGCCGGATTGTGGAGCTGTATGGCGGGTATGCTTCTGCAGGCACAAACGGGGGAAATTGTGCAGGCCAGTACAGAATGGTGCTTATGGGGGAAGGCAGACTGGTTCTAAGCGGTTCTGCCATTCAATCCGTATGGATTAAGACAGCAGAGGCGCTTCTGGAATTCGATGGAAACAAGATAAGCCTGACCCTGAAGCTGGGAGGGAGTCTTTGCTTTTCGGTTCTCGGGGACGGATTCGATCCGTTCTCTTATGGGAGCGAATCCGGGGAAGGGCTGCCGTTTACCAATCTGGAGCTTAAATATACGATACGGGACAAAAAGCTGGAGGAGAGTAAGGAAAGCTGTGGAATGCTGGCGCTGGACGGAGGAAAGGCTGTCTGCAGGAAGGGTTCCTTTGGAGCCGGTTTTACATTTCAACAGGTAAGCTTTCTCTGCCATGAGCAGGCAGAAGAGCCAAAGCAGGCAGGCTTTTGCAAGATTACCGTTCCTTACGGACAGAAAGAGCTTCCAAAGTCCTGGTATGGGCTGGTATTCCGTATGGAAATGATGCAGGAAGTACAGTTGGAGCTGTTGTTTGCATTTGGAACGGCAGAGGGAAAGGAGCCGCTTTGTGTATATGCGGGAGCCAGGCTGAAGACCTTTGGCACAGGGGGAGGCTTTGGAATTACGGTTGCAGGCTTGTTCCGGATTGGTTTTCAATCTATCTGTGTTACTACAGGAGACAGCGGAGCCTGGCAGATCCGTATGAAGGGGCTGTCCGTGGGGATGTTTCGGCTTTCCTTTCCCAATGCGGGATGTGACATTGTGCTCATGTCCGGTAAAGGAGAAGACCAAAATCCCTGCAATGCCTGGTATGCTGTTTATGACAACCGGAAGGAGGCGTGTATATGTCGGGAATTACGTTAAGGGATTTTTTTCAGAACAAGATCGGACCGATGAGATGCATATCGGATTTTGGGACTCTGCAGCCCAGAACCTCTCCGATTAATGAGGTCATACTGGAGAAAACTGCGGAAACAGAAAAAAGCTGCACAGGGATTCTGGACTTTTCCCAAAGTGAATTCGCGGGATATCCCTGGCTTCGGAACAAATGCCCGGCATCTCTTTCCTGGGAGGGCCAGGCATTCACGATATCTGCCAGTCTGGATTCTTCCCTGTTCTCTCTGGATCTTTCTCCGCTGAAAACAGAGACTACAGCCCTGTTACTGGTCATGGAAAACCGGTGCGATACATACAGGGGGAAGGAACAGTGGCACAGTCAGGCGTTTCTGGTACTGGAATATTCCTTTCCGGGCTGCTGTGGGGAGAATGGGGAACCGCTGAAGGCGGAAGGAAGGCTTACGCTGTTTCAAAGCAGCGGCCGGGTAACCTTCCGGGCTGCATTTACGGATGCCGCCGGAAAAGAAGGGGTGCCTGTTTCCGACTGTCTGTCCGCACTGCCTGCCATGCTGGGATTTTCTGTTGATTTTGCCGCATATCTGCCGGAGGGCATCACTTTTCTGAATACGATCCGTTTGTATGATCTGGAGTTTTCTTTTCATGCCGGGCTTTGGAATATCTGTATGGAGACGGGGACCGCGGCGCCTTCTGTGGAGAGTGTCTCTGCAAGCATTGGTTTTTCAGGGGATTTATTTTCGGGAAAGGTTCCTTATGCGGCGGTGATGGCTCCGAGAATCCGAATATTCTGGGAGAGAAAAAGAGATTTGTATCTCCAGGTTTCCGGGAGTCTGATTCTGGGAGATCCGGCGAATCCTCTGGCGGCCCTGCAGACGGCGGCGGGCTTTCCGCGTTTTGATCTGGAGGCCACCGGAAGTACGGATATCCGATTAACCGATATGACGGATTATTACCTAGGATACAGTCTTCCGGAAGCATTTAAGGATCTCAGGCTGGCGCAGGCGGAGGTGAGCGTACGCCCGGAGGAAAAAACCTTTTATGCCGGATTGATGCTGGCGGACATTCTGCGTTTAAAAATATCGGAAAGAGCCGGATTTTCATTTGATACCGCATATTTCTATCTTCTCTATGCCCAGGAGCAGACAGAAGGAGGACTGGATGCCCAAATGTCGCTATATGAGCTTCAGGATGGGCAGGAAAAGCCGCTGCTTGTTTTTCTGGCATCCGCTTTGTTTCATCAGGATGGACTGGCTCTGGAGGCTCAATTTACCAATACATATTCTTCCGTATATGGTTATGATTATCAGGGGGATTCGGAAATCTCCGTAAATGAGGTAATAGAAGCGCTGTTTGATACAAGTCTGCCCCAGGGTTTTCCGCAGATCTTTCTTCTGCAGGCCAGACTTGCTTTTTTCCTTTCCAAAAATTCCGGCCTGTCAGAGATGCAGGCGGATTTCGGCGTGATGGTCAGGAACTGGGAGCTGCTGGGTCAGACCTTTGATGTGGAAGGCGAAATTCACAGCGCCGGCTCCGAACTCAGGCTGAGGGCGGCGCTGAAACTGGATCTTTTGTCTCTGGAAGCTGATTTGAGCAGCAGGGAGGGGAAAACAGAGATAAGCTGTAT
Source organism: Lachnospiraceae bacterium (assembly GCA_009774155.1). GTDB lineage: Bacteria > Bacillota > Clostridia > Lachnospirales > Lachnospiraceae > Hominiventricola. Next base: position 5,306 of record VSNE01000052.1, on the reverse strand, counting down.
GCTGGATTTTGACGGATTCGGTATTGCGCTTTCCTATGAGAAAGGAGAAAAGGAATGTATCCGCGGGAAAATCGGCCGGCAGGGATATACGCTGGGAAAGGCGGCTTCTTATCTGACAGGTCTGATGAATCCGGACGGCGCTGTAGTGAAAAATTCTGACTGGGCATTTCTGGAGGAAATATCGCTGGATCAGGTAGAATTAGTTTATTATCCGTCTGAAAAGAAGCTTCTGATCTGGGTAGGGGCAAGAGTGACGCTGCCCTTTTTAAAGCTTGAAAAGGCCGGCATTATGATGAACGGCTCCGGGGTGCAGTTTTTGATTGCGGGAGGGTTTTTGGGAGAGAGCTATGACGAGAAGAAGCCGCTGTCCTGGGACACTCAGTCGGCCCCTCCGGCAGCAGGGGGAGCCGTACATGTGGATTATCTGGCTTTCAGCGATCATATCAGGATTGAGACGAACCGTCTGAGCGTGGAGGAGAATCTGGCGCTGATTCAAAAGGAGATCGGCGGTGACAGGCAGCCTTCCCATTTGTCTGCGGATTCGGGAAAGATTTTGGGACTGTCCTGCCAACTGGCGCAGACCGTAGACTGTAAACTGGTTTACAACAGTGACTATGATTTATGCGGAGGAAGATTCTGTCTGTATGGAGAGCGGGCAGGCAAGTTAAAAGGGCTGACTGCGGAGATGATGTACACGAAAGTCAACGATACGGTAGGGGTTTTCTCGGCAAAGGTAGTGCCCTCCCATGCCCTGAGGGATATTGATCTGGGAGGAATCCGTCTGGGTCTGGGTAATATTGGTATTTCAGTATATACGAACGGTGATTTTTGTCTGGATCTGGGATTTCCGCATAACCGGGACTTTGGATGCAGCTTTTCTGTCCAATATGGTATTTTCAGCGGTCGGGGAGGGATTCTGGTGTCAAGGGACAGTCTGGGAAGCTCTGCCTGGGTACCGGCTACCAAGAAAGGATATTTTTCTCCGGTTTTAGCCTGCGGCATTGGTCTGCAGATGGGCTTGTGCAAAGGTTTCAACATCGGAATATTAAGCGCCAGCGTGGGACTTACAATGACGGGGATTTTCCAGGGGGTTTATGCCACCTTTCTTCCCTACGGCGGAGGGGAAAGCCGTCCTTATTACCGGGTGCAGGCATGGGTGGAGGTTTACGGTTATCTGAATGGAAATGTGAACTTTGGAATTATCGGCGCCGGCGTATGTGTGGAAATCCGGACAAGCGCCAATCTTTGTCTGGAAAGTGAAAAGGCTGCCCTGCTTCATTTACAGCTTTATGTCAGCGCGTCTGCTTATGTAAAAATTTTGTGGTGGAAAATTTCGTTTGGATTTTCTTTAAACTTTGGCCTGGATTTTGAGCTTGGCAGCAACAAAGAGCCTTTCTGGCAGAGGCTTCAGATACTTGAGGAGCTTCAGATTCCGGATCTGGGAGAGACTCAGACGATTGATTTGTATCTGATGCCGGTAATTACGGCGGCGTTTGATAAAGAACAGTATCATATGGTTTTGTTTGCGGGAATGAGCCGGGAGAGCTTTGCGTTGCTTGTGCAGGCTGTGGCCCGTCTTGCCGCAGAGAATCATTGTCTGGAGGAAACCCACGGCATGGAGCTGTTTCGCCAGGAACTGTTTTTCAGACAGACCGGAGCGATTGAGGATTTTCTGGATCAAAATATCCGGTTTGTCCTTCATGATTACGACAGGTCTGCCGTTCCGGAGGACGGAATGGTTGTAATGCCGATGCCTTTTTATATAACAGAGCAGGTGAGCCAGACCATTTCGGGGAAAACGGAGACAATGGCTGTCAATCTGGAGACAGATAACCTTGTGGACGCGGCATACTTTTTCGGGTTAAGGAGTTATTACCGGGATATGGCAGAGGAGAGCGGACTTGGGGAAGCCCGGGAGCAGGAATCCCAGTCTATGGCATCTTATCTCTTTGACGAGTATTTTGAAATTGTTCTGAGAGCCATCCGTGCGGAAAAGGAACATCTGAGCCGGGAGGAAAAAGACTTTGACGGAACCGACATTTCCGGGGAAGAGCTGGACAATCTGATTGGTATGACCCAGCGTTTTCTGTTTGGAGGAAAGCGTGTCCTTTGGTCTCCTGACTCAAAACAGATGATGGGCGCATATGATCGGGCGGGCTGCCAGTTTCCTTTGAAAAATATAAGCTGTCTGGAAGCAATTCAGATCCGGCTTTCCCTGAATGAACAAGCTCCGGATTGGTTTTCGTTTGCAGGAGACAGCAGGGAGTTTGTCAGCGCCCTGAGTTTAGGGGAGATAAAATCTTTGCTTCCTGCAGCAAAAAAACCCCGTTTCGCAGAAGGGTATCCGGTGCTGCTTCCTTTCTTTAAACATATGGAAAAAACAAAGGTTTCTTTAAGGGAGCCTGTTAATGTCGGGGGAGAATACCGCCTGTATCCGCTTCCGGCGGAGGCTGGGGAAGGAACGGGAGTTAAATTTGGGGGCTCAGCAGGCTTTGCGGTAACCGTTTCACTGACCTTAACACGCTGTAAAGAGCAGATACCGGTTTATTTATTAACAGGGTATAAGGAGACGGAAAGACTGGGCTGTCTGCTGGAGTCGGGAATTTCCCGGGAAGCAGTGAGCATAGAGCTTGCGTATGAAGATGCGGCAGCGCAGAACGAATATAAACAGTGGGGCAGCGGCTGGTGGATAGGAGTAAACTGTCTTTTGGAGGAAAACAGGCCGGTTACAGCCAGCAGCCGGGCAGAAGAACGGGCTGCGTTTGCTTCGCTGAAAGAAAATCCGGAGTTGTTTTTAGAGCTTTTGTATCAGTCCTTCTGCACTAACGGCAGGTACTTTCTGGGAAGCGGCGGGGACAGCCTGCCTCCGGACAGAGAAGAACAGGAAGTGCTGCTGGCGCTTCGTTTCCGCGCGGAAGAGGCAGGGGTGTATCATACCTTTTTCAATGGTGTCTGGCAGCCCCGCTCCATGCAGGAGGAGCCTCAGATGTGGTTTGAGGAGGAGTCCTTTGCGGAGCAGATTCGTCCGGGGAGAATGGTATATCAGGGCATGCTTTCGGGCGGTAATATGGACGAAAACCCGGAAAGCATGGCGTTCTGGGTGGCAGACGGCAAAGGGACGGCCGTCAGCGGAGAAAGTATCCCCGTGTTTGCAAAGGAAAAGGAAGGCAGGTCTGTATATGAGATGACCGTTCCCCTGTACCGTTTTCTGGAACCGGCGGATGTCTATGCAGGGGTAAAAGAGCAAACTCCCTGTTATCTTAAATTTTTTCAGACAGATATTCTGGGCAATGCTTCCGGTGAGTTTGGGAGAATAGCAGTTGTGCCGAAGTATTCGGACAGGCTTCTTTCTCCGGAAGAATACTCCGGACTGAAGCTTAGCTTTCGTTTAGGGGAAGAGGGCGGACAGATTTTCCTTCTGCTGGTTATGGTGTTTGAACCTGAGGACTGCAGCCGGGAAGAGCTGGCTTACGGGATTCATCAGATGGAACAGGAGGATGTGACGCTTCGGCTTTCCTCGCCTTTGATTTCACATGGGAAGGAAGCGCCTTTGGAGAAGGAACCGCTGCTTGCTTTCCTGAGAGCCTGCCTGAGTACATCCTCAAAGGAACGGCTGGAGGCAGAGCAGCGGGCCGGTGTCTGTGATATTAAGGAGCTGTCTCTGGAACCGGGAAAGGTTTGGCTCCGGCTCCGGAGAGCTCCGTCCCTGTGCAGGGAGCAGACGCCGGAATGTGTAAAGGAAGCCGGGGCGGCCCTCTCCTGGTACGAACCGGAGGGGGATGCCGGTATAATGAAATGTCTGGCCGGTGCCCTGTCAGGAAAAGCTATGGGAGGATTTGGAATCTGGAAATCAGAGCAGGAATTTTTCGTGCTTCGCGGCAATAAGGCTCCGGCAGAGCTTCAGAAGCCGGAATGCTGGGCTTATGTATCTCTTCCGGTATATACAGGAACGCTGACGGACGGAGAAAAGAGCATATCTGTAAACGGGGCAGATTTTGAACAGTTATGGAATACGTTCCGAAAGGATGTGGGCTGGATGATGGAAGCCCGGCGGCTGGCATCCTATGTCCGGGAAGAGAGATCCTGTTATCTGGAACGGCTGATGAAGATTCGCCTGGCGGCAGCGGCAGCGATCAGCAGACTGGCGGCTCCGGTGCGCGGCAGCGGCTGGGGCGATGAAACAGCCCGCCGATCAGTGGGAGAGACTATAAACTCATATTTGCAGGATGATTTTTCCGCATCTTTGACCGAGTGTGTATTTCTCCGCACAGGTTATCGTTCGGCCATGGTGGACTGCGGCACGGAATATGACAGGGTAAATTATTATGGAAATATTCCGGAGCTTTCGTCATCTCCGTTCCGCATTCCGCTGGACGGTCAAGCGGGCTGGTGGAACGCCGCAGTTTCAGCGCAGGCGGGGACATCCTGCAGGGAATGGTATGTCAGCGGAAATTATCTGGAGCTGGTGAAGGGCAGGACATCGGTATGGCTTTCGCCGGGAGAGCCAGAGCGTTGGCGGTTGCCTCTTCCAAAACCGGATGCGTGGGCGGCGCCGGATTATCGTGTTCCTGCGGCACCGGTTTTGCTGCAGGAGGTATATGAGGAGGAGAACCATGCGATACAGCTTGGAATCAGTCTTGGGGTATTTCCGGGGGATGAACTGCAGATAAACTGGAGAAGTTCGTCCGGCAGCAGGAGAAAGCGTACCCGGGAACCGGCGGGGCTTCTTCAAATGTACCATTATAGCTGCGGCAGAGAGGCTTTGATCGCCCGGGGAGACATGGAAGGACTGCTGACCCTGATGGAAGAATATGTGTCGGGACTGGGCTTGTACCAGCCGGAGATTCAAAGAAAGGAACTGCAGCAGGAGGGGGAGCTTTGTCTGCTTTTTACAGGGGAGGGCGGACGCTTAACAGCCATTTCTCCGGGAAATGAGCCGGAAGGGCTTAAGCTGTATTACCGCTTTCCGGGAAGGTCGGAGCTGGAGCTTATAAAGGAAGGCGGCGTCTACCGCTTCCGGGAAGAAGCGCTGCCCGAAGAAGGAGCGGCGCTGGAGCTTCGTCTTACACTTTCATCTGAATCCTGCCGCCGGGCGGAGGTATCCGTAAGACGGCGCCAGGAGGGTGTGAATCCTTTATTTATACAGAGATCTGCAGTAATCTGTATGGAAGCAGAGTGAAAATATTGTCAGGGGGCCGCCCGTGCAGTGCGGGCCCCTGATAATATTGTATCTTATTTCGGCTCCGGATTCCAAAGATTTAACTCAAGTTATAAAAAAGATGATTTTTAAAGGAGGATATGGTATA
>VSNE01000051.1 GCA_009774155.1 Lachnospiraceae bacterium | reverse complement strand
CCGAGCCGTTTGATATTGAGACGGGGCTTCCGAAACACAAGAGGAAAAAGGCCAATTATCAGGATGTATTTTCCACCTGTATGGTAAAGCTTGGGCAGCGCAATGAGAAGGTGGTGGCGATTACGGCGGCCATGCCGGACGGCACCGGACTGAAGCGTTTCAAAAACATTTATCCGGACAGGTTTTTTGATGTGGGAATTGCAGAGGGACATGCGGTCACCTTTGCGGCAGGGCTGGCCGCGGGAGGCATGAAGCCCATATTTGCAGTCTACTCTTCCTTTCTCCAAAGAGCTTATGACCAGATACTGCATGACGTCTGTATCCAGAACCTTCCGGTGGTTTTTGCGGTGGATCGGGCGGGACTGGTGGGAAGCGACGGGGAGACCCATCAGGGGATTTTCGATCTGTCCTATCTTTCCAGTATTCCGAATATGCAGATTATGGCTCCCAAAAATAAATGGGAGCTGTCCGATATGCTGAAATTTGCCGTAAGGTTTGACGGCCCCATTGCCCTGCGCTATCCGAGAGGAGAGGCGTATGACGGGCTGAAGGAGTTCCGCAAGGCGATTGCATACGGAAAAAGCGAGATGATCTACGAAGAGGAGGATATTGCCATTCTGGCAGTCGGAAGCATGGTGAAAACGGCGGAGGCCGTGAGAAGGAAGCTAAAGCAGACCGGGTATAGCTGTACGCTTGTGAACGGCCGCTTTATAAAGCCCATTGACACAGAGGTAATCGGGGAGCTGGCAAAAGAGCACAGGCTTCTTGTGACAATGGAGGAGAATGTACGGAGCGGCGGTTACGGCGAAAAGGTGCGGGACTATGCGCAGGAACAGGAGCTGCCGGTAAAGGTACTGAATATTGCGGTTCCGGATGAATATGTGGAACACGGCAATGTGGCATTTCTCTATGAGGAAGTGGGGATTGACGCCGAGTCTGTGACAAAGCGGATTATTGAAAGATATGTGACAATGAAATAAGGAAAAATATATGAAGACAAGATTAGATATCCTTATGGTAGAAAGGGGACTGGCGGAATCCAGAGAAAAGGCAAAGGCCATTATTATGTCCGGGAATGTATTTGTGGACGGACAGAGGGAGGACAAGGCCGGAGCATCCTTTCAGGAAAAGTCGGTGATTGAGGTAAAGGGCAGCCCGCTGAAATATGTAAGCCGGGGAGGCCTGAAACTGGAGAAGGCCATAAGCTGTTTTGATGTGACTCTGACAGGGAAGATCTGTATGGACGTGGGAGCCTCTACCGGCGGATTTACGGACTGTATGCTGCAAAACGGCGCAGCAAAGGTCTATGCGGTGGATGTGGGGAACGGACAGCTTGCATGGAAGCTTAGGCAGGACGAACGGGTAGTCTGTATGGAAAAAACAAATATCCGTTATGTGACAAGGGAACATATTGCAGAGCCTGTGGAGTTTGCTTCGATTGATGTGGCTTTTATTTCGCTGACGAAGGTACTGGAGCCGGTGAAAGCCCTTTTAACCGAAAACGGACAGGCGGCGGCTTTAATCAAACCGCAGTTTGAGGCGGGTAGAGAGCAGGTTGGCAAAAAAGGAGTCGTACGGGACAAGTCCGTGCATCTGGAAGTGCTGGAACGCATTCTTGCTTATGCGGCCGGTATTGGTTTCGAGGTGCTGAATCTGGAATTTTCGCCGATTAAGGGACCGGAAGGAAATATTGAATATTTGGTTCATCTGCAGAACCATAAGGAAGGAACAACCTGGGAAAGTATGCCGGTAGACCCAAAAGCCATTGTGGAACAGGCGCATCAGGCTTTATAGAGATACATATGAGAACATTTTATATTATTGCGAACAGTGACAAGGATGAAAATCTTACACTTTCTTATGAGATTGCCGATTATCTGACCTCTCAGGGAAAGCATTGTATTATCCACAGGAAGGATCAGGAGGGTATGGCGCTCCACAGCCAGCTTCTGAACGAAGAGGTGGAGGGAATTCTGGTGCTGGGAGGGGACGGAACGCTCCTTCGGGCCGCCAGGGAGCTGGCGGACAGGAGGATTCCGTTTCTCGGAATTAATCTGGGGCATCTGGGATATCTGGCTGAGATTGAGAGACAGAATGTGCAGGCGGCGCTGGAAAGCCTGATTGCGGACGAGTATACAATAGAGGATCGCATGATGCTGTCGGGAAGCGTCTATGTGGACGGAGTGAAGAAGGGACAGGATGTGGCTCTGAATGATATTGTCATCAACCGCTTTGAAAGTCTTCGGGTAGTGGACTATAAGGTATATGTCAATGGACAGTATCTGAATTCCTTTACGGCAGACGGCATTATCGTGTCCACCCCCACAGGCTCCACGGGGTACAGTCTTTCCGCAGGAGGTCCTATTATCTCCCCGACTGCCGCAATGCTGGTGCTGACGCCCGTCTGTCCCCATACGCTGAATTCCAGAAGCATTGTCTTTTCAGGCGACGATCGGATTCGGATTCAGATTGGGGAAGGAAGGAGATGCGGTGTGGACGAGGCGTGCGTGGCCTTTGACGGAGATGTCTATGTTCGGATGAAGACCGGGGATTATGTAGAGATTCAGAAGTCCACAGAAGTGACCCGGATTATGAAAATTAATCAGGTCAGCTTTCTGGAGGTGCTCCGGAATAAGCTGAGCAGGAACTGATGAAGGGAATACCTGTATGAAACGCGGAAGACATGAGAAAATTATTGAACTGATTGAAAATTATGATATTGAGACTCAGGAGGAGCTGGCGGACCGCCTGCAGCGGGAAGGCTTCCAGGTAACACAGGCAACGGTTTCCAGAGATATCCGGGAACTGAAGCTGTCCAAAGTTCCGGGCCGGGAGGGACGGCAGAAATATGCTCTTCTGAACCGTCAGGATCACCAGATGGCAGAAAAATATGTGGGAATTCTGCGGGAGGCTTTTGTGTCCATGGACTGCGCCCAGAACATCCTGGTTATCAAAACTGTATCCGGCATGGCGATGGCGGTCGGGGCGGCGCTGGATAAAATCGGATGGAAGGAAATTGTAGGATGTATTGCCGGAGACGATACAGTCATGTGCGCTATCCGTACCTTGGAGGACACGGCAATGGTAATGACAGAATTAAATAAGATCGTAAGACATTAGAGGTAATAAAATGCTGCTTCATTTACATGTAAAAAATCTGGCCCTGATCCGGGAAACTGAGATTGATTTTACAGAAGGGCTTAATATATTGACAGGAGAGACCGGCGCCGGGAAGTCGATTATCATTGGCTCCATGACCATGGCGCTGGGAGGAAAGGTATCCCGTGAAATGCTTCGGGAGGATGCAGATTATGCGCTTGCAGAGCTTGTGTTTTCTTCGGAACATCCGGAACTTCTGAAAAGACTTAAGGAGCTGGATATTCCGGCGGAGGACGGGCAGATTATCCTGTCCAGGAAAATCTCGGGGGGCCGCGGTATCTGCCGCCTGAACGGAGAAACCGTGAGCGCGGCGGTATTGAAAGAGATTTCTTCTTATTTGATTGACATTCACGGACAGCACGAGCATCAGTCTTTATTAAATAAAAAAAAGCATCTGGAAATTTTGGATGCTTATGCCCATGAGCCGCTTTCCTCTGTGCGGCAGAGGATGGCAGAAAGCTATCAGAGCTTTCAGAGACTGAAAAAAGAGCTGGAGCAGTCATCGGAGGATACCGGCAGCCGGACGAGGGAGCAGTCTCTTCTGGAATTCGAGATCCAGGAGATCGAGGATGCAAAGCTGCAGGAGGGTGAGGACCGGGAACTGGAGCAGTCCTATCAAAGGATGGTGAACGGGAAGAAAATACTGGAGGCCCTGACTATGGTGCGGATGCTCTGCAGCGGTGAAGACGCCTCCGCCTCGGAGCAGACCGGAAGGGCCTGCAGAGAGCTTTCCGGCGCCGTCAGATATGACGACGCCCTTCAGACCTTAAACAGCCAGCTTCAGGAGATTGACAGTATGCTGGCGGATTTCGGGAGGGAGCTTGAGAACTATGCGGAGTCGCTGGAGTTCTCTGAACAGGATTTCCACGAGACAGAGGAGCGCCTGAACCTGGTGAACCATCTAAAGGCCAGATACGGTTCATCTATCGCAGAAATTTTGGCATATCAGGAGGAAAAACAAAAGCGTCTGGATATTCTCTTAAATTATGAACAATATACGGAAAATCTTCGGAGGGATTATGAAAAAGCTCTGGAGGAGCTGAAGGGCTTTTGCAGAGAAGCTCACCTGATCCGCCGGGAAGAGGCGCAGAAGCTGTCTGAGCTGATGAAGGAGCAGCTTGCAGAGCTTAATTTTTTGGATGTAAGGTTTGAGATCGATGTGGAGGAGACAGAGCATTTGTCATCCAATGGCTTTGATGATGTGGAATTTCTTATATCCACAAATCCCGGCGAGCCGCTGAAAGCCCTTGGAAAAATTGCATCGGGAGGAGAGCTTTCCAGAATTATGCTTGCGATCAAGACCGTGATGGCGGATCAGGATGCGATAGATACGGTAATTTTCGATGAGATTGACGCAGGCATCAGCGGCCGTACAGCCCAGAGAATATCGGAAAAGCTGGCTCTGATCGGGAAGAGCAGACAGGTGATCTGCATTACTCATCTGGCTCAGCTTGCATCTATGGCGGACAGTCATTATTGTATTGAGAAGCGCGCGGTGGACGGAAGCACAGTCACCGATATCCGGAGACTGGAAGAAAAAGAGGTTACGGAAGAACTGGCGCGTATTTTGGGAGGCGCCGAGATTACAGATGCGGTGCGTGAAAATGCCCAGGAGATGAAGCGTCTGGCGCTTCAGTTTAAAAATAAATAGGTAAAAACTGACAGTAAATTTAGACGGTTTTATGCAGACACTAAACAAAAAGTGTGAAAGGTGTGGCTGCATGTACCGTCTAAAAATTTATCGTGTGTGCCTGATCATAGCTTTGATTTTTTCTATTCTGCTGCTGTTCTTCTATAGTGAGTGGTATCTGGATACACAGATCCCGGATGTTATCCGGGTAGGTATGGGAGAGGGAGAGGAACATACGCTGGATCTGGGAATTAAAGAAGTATCTGTGCAGGTTGTTGAAAAGAGAAGAGTGGTGCCTGGAGGAATTCCGATCGGAATCTATCTGGAAACGCAGGGTGTCTATGTGGTAGGAACAGGAGAAGTGGAGGCCCTGGACGGGCTGAACTATGAGCCTGCTTATCAGGTAGTGCAGGCAGGAGACTATATTCTGGCAGTCAACGGAAGAAGAGTCAGTGATAAAGATGATCTGATTACATGTATACAGGCAAACCAATCAGATATCATGATTCTGAAGCTGATGCGCAACTCAGAGGTGATTCAGGTGCGGCTGAACGCAGTTCAGACAAAAGAGGAGGATTATAAGCTGGGTATCTGGGTGAAGGACGATATTCAGGGAATTGGAACTCTTACTTATATTACAGAAGATATGAGATTCGGAGCTCTTGGTCATGGCATCACAGATCCGGATACCGGAGAACTGCTGGAGGCTTCCGGCGGTTCCCTTTATGATACAAGCATTTTGGAAATTGTCCGCGGGGAGAGAGGGACGCCGGGGGAAATCAGCGGTATGATTACCTATTCTGACCGTCATGTAAAAGGAAGCATTACCAGCAACACTTCCGCAGGAATTTACGGGGTTACGGATCAGGGGCTGAGAAGCGAGCTTACGGGAGAACCTGCGGAGGTGGCGTTTAAGCAGGAAATCAAACAGGGAAGGGCATATATCCGAAGCGCCATATCCGGAGAGCTTAGAAACTATGAGGTAAACATTCAGGAAATACGTCTGAATGAGAATGATGTAAACAAAGGAATGATTTTTCAGGTAACCGATCCGGAGCTGCTGAGACTGACCGGAGGGGTGATACAGGGAATGTCAGGCTCTCCCATACTGCAGAATGGGAAACTGATAGGAGCTGTGACTCATGTGTTTGTGAATGATCCCACAAGGGGATATGGTATATTTGCAGAAACGATGATTAGTACGGGGGAGTAGGCTCCCCCCTTTAATTTATCCTTTTCTTTTTTTGACATTTTCCTATGCTCAGATTATAATTTGAAGAGTCGGCTCTGCTGATCTTCGGTATAAAATATTTGACAGAGGAGTGCCATATATTATGAAATTATTTTTAACAAGCAGTCCGGGCGGAAACGCCTGTATCAACGGAAAATGGGTTGGGGCTCCCTTTGACCATTCCAATCATTTTCTGAAATATGTGCGTAAAGCATGCCGGGAGGAGACAGAATGCCTGGTGATCAGCTCCGATCCGGAAAATACAGCAATGAACGATGAAGTGAGAGGGTTTATGGAGGAGGCGTTTGCCCACAGCGGCATGCAGGTAAAAAGGGTTGAGGTCTGCGATAAAAGGAATATGGAGGCTGCGGACAGGCTTTGCTGTTACGGAATTGTGATTCTGGCAGGCGGGCATGTGCCGACTCAGAACGCGTTTTTTCAGCAGATCGGGCTTCGGGAGCGGATACGGCGTTATGACGGCGCGGTGATCGGCATCAGCGCCGGAACCATGAACTGTGCGGAGATCGTCTATGCCCAGCCGGAGGAGCCGGGAGAGGCAGTGAATCCATATTACAGGCGTTATATGCAGGGGCTTGGACTTACCCATGTGAATGTGCTTCCCCATTTTCAGAATGTATGGGGAGGAAGACTGGACGGGCTGCGGATTCTGGAGGATATTTCCCTTCCGGACAGCAGGGTAAGGCCCTTTTACGGGCTTCCGGATGGTTCCTGGCTGTACCGGGAGAACGGACATACCGTCCTGTACGGAGAGGCATGGCTTTTGGAGGCCGGAAAATGTATAAAAATATGTGAGAACGGAGAATTTCGCGAGGTGGAGGATGAACGGTAAGCAGAGTTTGAAAAAGGGCGGCATTTCTGAGAAAAGCGTGCTGACCACCCTGTGCTATATGGAGCAGGAAGGAAAATATCTGATGATGCACAGGATGAAAAAGGCCAATGATATCAATGAAGGAAAATGGATTGGAGTCGGGGGACATTTTGAAGCGGGGGAAAGCCCGGAGGAGTGCCTTTTGCGGGAGGTAAAAGAAGAGACCGGATTGACCCTGACTTCCTGGAGGTTCCGAGGAATTATTACCTTTACCTCTAACGATCATCCGACGGAATATATGTGTCTTTATACTGCGGACGGCTTTGAAGGAACCCTTCAGGAGGACTGCAGGGAGGGAGAGCTCTGCTGGGTGCCGAAAGAAGAGGCGCTGACTTTGAATCTGTGGGAGGGCGACAAGGTTTTCTTAAAGCTTTTGGCCGAAGAAGCGCCGTTTTTTTCTCTGAAATTAAGCTATCAGCGGGATCGGCTGACAGAATGTGTGCTGAACGGCAGACCTGTGGAGGCTTAGCTTTCAGTAATACTCTGTTTGTGGTACAATAATAAAAAAAGGAGGAACGTTTTATGATTGTGACATTAAAAGAGATTCTGAAAACAGCAGAAGAAAAGCAGATTGCAGTAGGAGCGTTTAATGCGCCGAATCTGGAGAGTCTGCAGGCGGTGATCGGCGCTGCGGAGGAGCTGAAGCTTCCGGTGATTATTCAGTTTGCCCAATGCCACGAGGTCTATAATCCGCTGTCTCTGATGGGGCCTCTGATGGTGGATTTTGCGAAAAGAGCCGCCGTTCCGGTATGCGTGCATCTGGATCACGGCGAGACGCTGGAATATCTGGAGGAGTCCCTGAAGATGGGCTTTACCTCTGTTATGTATGACGGCTCCGTGCTTTCTTATGAGGAAAATGTGAAGAACACGAAAAAGGCGGTTGCCATGGCAGAAAAGACAGGAGCCAGCGTGGAGGCTGAGCTTGGAAGCATGGGCAGACGGGAGTCCGGCGCGGGGGACGGAAGCGGGGAAGAGGATGATACAAAAATCTATACCGATCCGGCGCAGGCAAAAGCATTTGTACAGGAGACGGGTATTGACGCGCTGGCATGCTCCTTTGGGACTACCCATGGGATCTATCTGACAAAGCCGCGCCTGGATTTTACGGTTGTGGAAAACGTCCGCAGAGAAACAGGAGGAATCCCGGTCGTTATGCACGGGGGTTCGGGTGTCAGCAGGGAAGATTTCCACGCGGCTGTCCGCGCAGGCGTAAGAAAGATTAATTATTTTACATATATGGACAAGGCGGCAGGGACAGCGGTGGCCAAATGGGCGGCATCCCTTGCGGAAGGCCAGCCGGCATTTTATGTGGACGCGGCGGCGGCGGCCGTCAGGGCGATGAAAGAAAATGTGAAAGAAGCCATGGGGATGTTTGCACTGATGGACTGACAATTTTATAGTCCGGTATGCGTATCAGAGCGCTTCTTTGCGATATACTACTGATAAATATGTAAAAGAAGAGAATGGGGGATGGCAATTGAAGTACGACGTACTTATTATCGGCGCAGGGCCGGCGGGCATTTTTACCGCTCTGGAGCTGGTTCGGGCAGATGCCGGTAAGAAAATACTGATGGTGGAAAAGGGGAAGCCGGTGGACAAGCGGCATTGCCCGAAGGCCGAGACAGGCAGATGCATGAACTGCAAGCCGAATGGCATGATTACGGCGGGTTTTTCCGGAGCGGGAGCTTTTTCTGACGGGAAGCTGAGTCTTTCCTGTGAAGTGGGCGGTGAACTGCCGTCTCTTATCGGAGAGGATTTTGCTCAGAGACTGATTGATTATACCGATAAAATTTATCTGGAATTCGGCGCGGACGAGCATATAGAGGGTATTTATGAAGGCGGGGAGATTAATGAAATCCGCAAGCGCGCCATTCGTGCAGGCCTGCGTCTTGTAAACTGTCCTATCCGGCACCTGGGTACGGAGAAGGCTCAGCAGCTTTACCTGAATATTCAGAACTATCTGGCTGAGAAGGGCGTGGAGATGCTTTTTGAGACAGAATGTGAAAACATCATTCTGGAGGGAGATGTCTGTAAGGGAGTGCGCATCGCTGCAAAGTCCGGGATACAAAAGCTTTTTGCCGATGAGACTGTCATTGCCACCGGGCGGCGCGGCGCGGACTGGCTGGAGAAGCTTTGTGAGGAAAACGGAATTGCCCATAAGCCGGGAACCGTGGACATTGGCGTCCGTGTGGAATGCCGCAACGAGATTATGGAGATGGTCAACAAGGTGCTCTATGAGGGCAAGCTGATCGGCTATCCCAGGCCATGGAAGAATAAGGTCCGTACCTTTTGCCAGAATCCGGGAGGATTTGTGGCACAGGAAAATTACGACAATCATCTGGCAGTTGTGAATGGACACAGCTATAAGGATTTAAAGAGTGAGAATACGAACCTGTCCATCCTTGTAAGCCATAATTTTACGGAGCCGTTTAACCAGCCGATAGCTTATGCGCAGAAGGTCGGTGAGCTGACCAATATGCTGGGAGCAGGGCATATTATGGTACAGCGCTACGGCGATATTCTGGACGGCAAGCGCACCTGGCAGAAGGAATTGTCCCAGTCCAATGTAAAGCCTACATTGAAGGACGCGGTGGCGGGAGATATTACAGCGGCGATGCCGTACCGCGCCATGACCAATATTATCGAATTTATCCGGATGATGGATGAGGTGGTGCCTGGCTTTGCCAGTGACGAGACGCTGCTTTACAGTCCGGAGCTGAAATTTTATTCCAATAAGGTCCGGATGGATGAAAACCTGAATACAAATATTCACGGGCTTCATTGTCTCGGTGATTCCTCCGGCTGGACGAGAGGACTTATGATGGCATCCTCCATGGGCGTATTGATGGGAAGGAAGCTGATGGAGCAATCAGGGAGACAGACCGTGTAAAGTCCATGCGGCGTATTTGAAAAAGAAAAGTATTGTATAAGATAAAAGCCTTCTGTGCAGAATATCAAGGACTGCGAAGAGGGCTTTTTTAATACACAGGCTAGCAGAAATACCGCTAAATCCGGATAGGCCCTGTGATTTTGAGTTATCTTAAAATCGAGGTGTGAACAGTGAGTAAAACAGTGTATAGAAGAATTCGTGATTTGCGGGAAGATAAAGATATGACACAGAAACAGATGGCAGAGTATCTTCACTGCAGCCAGAGGCTTTATTGTGATTATGAGCTTGGCAATGTCCGGATGACTCCGGAGGTGCTGATAGAGCTTTCTGATTTTCATGGAACAAGCGTAGACTATCTTCTGGACTTAACAGATGAGAAGGAGCCATATCCGAGAAATGATAAAAAGTAAAAGAGAGGCGCTCACAAAAAGGTGGGCGCTTTTTTGCGCCGGAAAGCAATTTACAGATAAGGATTTTGTATATCGGGGTCAGATTATAAGAAATGAAGATTTCCGCAGGAGAGATTATGAAAAAGCAAATATACAGTTTTGCTCCGTGCTGCATACGAATCTGTCCGGAAGCAGAATCCGAGACAGAGGAGCGTTTATCGGGAACGGATGGTACGGCTGCAGCTTCTCAGGTTCAGATTACAGCGGAATCCGGATGGTGATGGAGGAATACAAGGGCTGTGTTTTAGGCAATTCCGTTTTTCGGTATGTACAGATGGTGGAGCTGCAGGCTGAAGGCTGCAATTATACCGGGAGCCGCTGGTATGATTCGGAATTCTGCAAATGTGCGTTCCGCGGCTGCTGCTTCCGCAAAACCGGATTTTTAAGAGGACGGATAGATGAGACTACATTTCTGGACTGTGTTTTTGATGAAGCCTTGCTGGAGGGAACGGAATTGTCCGGGGTTATATTCAGAAACTGTTTTTTCCGGGCGCAGAAGGAGGAAAGACCGGACGGCTGCAGCTTTCAAAATTGTACTTTTGAAAAATGTTGACTTTTTTGCGTTAAAGCGATATAATCTTAAAAGCTGTTACATAGCAAATCTGTAATAAAAAAATGGAGGAAACATTATGAAAAAAATCTTAGCTCTTGTCATGGCAATGACGATGGGTCTTGGTCTTGCCGCGTGCGGCAGCAATGGGCAGACGGCCGAGGCGCCTGCCGCAGAAGAGGCCGGGACGGAGGAGACAACAGAGGAGGCGGCAGAAGAAACGGCGGAGGAAGCGACTTCTTCTGAGACTTCAGGCAGCTATACGGTAGGTATCTGCCAGTTGGTAGAGCATGACGCGCTGGACGCGGCTACCAAGGGCTTTAAGGATGCGCTGACAGAGGCGCTCGGTGATGCGGTTTCCTTTGACGAGGTGAACGCACAGGGAGATCCGAACACGTGTACTACCATTGTCAATGGTTTTATTTCCAACGGCGTGGATCTGATTCTTGCGAATGCAACTCCTGCGCTTCAGGCAGCGCAGGCAGGAACCAATGAGATTCCGGTTCTGGGTACGTCTGTAACCGAATACGGCGTGGCGCTCGGTATTGAAGGCTTTGACGGACTGGTCGGCGGCAATATTTCCGGTACTTCCGATCTGGCTCCCTTGGATCAGCAGGCGGCTATGCTCAATGAGCTGCTTCCGGATGCAAAAAATGTAGGTCTTATCTACTGCACGGCAGAGGCCAATTCCCAATATCAGGTGGACGAGGTTCAGAAATCCCTTGAGGAGCTTGGCTATACATGCAAGCAGTACGGCTTTTCCGATTCCAACGATCTGTCCTCTGTAGCAACGACAGCCGCTTCTGAGAGCGATGCGATCTATGTTCCGACGGATAATACGGTGGCGGCAAATGCGGAGATTCTTGACAATATCTGCCAGCCTGCAGGTATTCCGGTTGTTGCAGGCGAGGAAGGCATCTGCAGCGGATGCGGTATTGCAACTCTGTCCATCAGCTACTACGATCTGGGAGTTGCGACCGGAAAGATGGCTGTAAAGGTTTTGACCGGCGAGTCCAAGATTGAGGAAATGCCGATTGAATATGCCCCGCAGTTTACGAAAAAATACGACGCGTCCCGCTGTGAGGCTCTTGGCATAACAATTCCGGATGATAATGTGGCAATTGATGAGTAAATATAG
>VSNE01000050.1 GCA_009774155.1 Lachnospiraceae bacterium | reverse complement strand
GTTTGCCTGTAAGTTCCATCCGGAGAAAAGCAGTGATGTGGGACTTCAGATTTTGAAAAATTTCGCCGGGCTTACATAGGAGGAGCAAAAGAGATGTTTACAAAAAGGATTATCCCCTGTCTGGACGTGAAGAACGGACGGGTAGTAAAGGGCGTGAATTTTGAGAATCTGCGGGATGCGGGAGACCCGGTGGAGATTGCGGCTGCATATGATAAAGCAGGAGCGGATGAGGTGGTATTTCTGGATATTACAGCCTCGTCAGATGCGAGAAATACGGTTGTGGATATGGTCCGCCGGGTGGCGGAGAAAGTGTTCATCCCATTTACCGTAGGCGGAGGCATCCGTACGGTGGAGGACTTTAAAGCACTGTTAAGAGAAGGGGCGGATAAAATATCCGTGAATTCTGCGGCAATTATGAGACCGGAGCTGATCCGCGAGGCGGCTGATAAATTTGGAAGTCAGTGCGTAGTCGTTGCCATTGACGCAAAGAAAAGAGCCGACGGAAGCGGCTGGAATATTTATAAAAACGGCGGAAGAGTAGATATGGGCATTGACGCGGTGGAATGGGCTGTGAAGGTGTGCGGACTGGGCGCCGGAGAGATTCTTCTGACCAGCATGGATTGCGACGGAACAAAAAAGGGTTATGATATAGAATTGACGCGGACTATTGCGGAAAATGTATCGGTTCCGGTCATAGCGTCCGGCGGAGCCGGGATTTTGGAGCATTTCAGAGATGCTCTTACAGAAGGAAAGGCGGACGCAGCGCTGGCTGCTTCGCTGTTTCATTATAAGGAACTGGAAATCAAGGAAGTAAAAGAGTACTTAAGAGGATATGATATCCCGGTACGTTTATAGGAGACAAAATTATGGCTGCGATATCGAATGACTGGCTGGAGCCTTTGAGCCCGGAATTTAGAAAACCATATTATGGAAAATTATATAAGAAGGTTCAGGAGGAATACAATACCCGTCTGATCTTTCCGCCGGCGGATGATATTTTTAATGCATTTGATTTTACGCCTCTTTCTGAAGTAAAAGTGGTGATTCTGGGACAGGATCCGTACCATGGAGACGGACAGGCCCACGGACTTTGCTTCTCTGTAAAACCGGATGTGGATACTCCGCCGTCTTTGGTCAATATTTACAAGGAGCTTCATGATGATTTGGGATGCTATGTTCCGAATAACGGATATTTGGAGAAGTGGGCAAAGCAGGGCGTACTGCTTTTGAACACGGTGCTGACTGTCCGTGCGCATCAGGCGAATTCCCACCGAGGAATCGGCTGGGAGGAATTTACGGATGCGGCAATCCGGATTCTGGATGAGCAGGATCGCCCGATTGTATTCCTGCTGTGGGGAAAACCGGCTCAGACAAAAAAATCCATGCTGCATAATCCGAAGCATTTGATTCTGCAGGCTCCCCACCCCAGCCCGCTGTCGGCTCACAGGGGATTTTTCGGATGCAGGCACTTCAGCCAGACGAATGAATTTTTAAAAGAGCATGGTCTGGAGCCCATTGACTGGCAGATCGAGAACCGATAAGAAAAAAAAATAAGGGTTCCGCATTTTCTGCGGCAATCCCTTATTTTTTTACGCCTCTTTTCTTTTTTCCGCATTTTTAAACGCAGTACTCAGCATTAGTTTAATGCGGTTCAGCTGATTCACCTCGCTGGCGCCCGGATCGTAGTCGATGGCTACGATATTGGCCTTTGGATGGCGGCGGCGCAGTTCTTTAATTACTCCTTTGCCAACGATATGATTCGGCAGGCAGGCAAATGGCTGCGTGCAGACAATGTTAGGCGTGCCTGCTTCCATCAGCTCCAGCATCTCTGCGGTCAGAAACCATCCTTCTCCGGTCTGATTGCCAAGGGAAACGATCTCCTTCGCCATATTGGCCATATGGTCGATGTCGGAGTTTTGAGAGAAGTGAATACTTTTGCCAAGAGCCTTGTTTGCCGGAGCGCGGAAGAACTCCAGGACTCGAATGCCAAGCCGTCCTATAAAAGCAGAGGATTTCTTCTTGCCGAGATACTGTGCTTTAAACTCCGTATTTTTAAAGCAGTAGAGCAGGAAATCCATCAGACCGGGCACCACCGCCTCCGCGCCTTCTGCTTCCAGAAGCTCTGCCAGTCCGTTGTTGGCGGAAGGAGAGAACTTGACCAGAATTTCGCCAACAATGCCGACTTTTGGCTTCTCCTGACCACTGACCTGAATGTGGTCAAATTCTTCTACAATTTCATTGCACAGTCTTTTAAATTCCTTCCAGGACGGATATTTTCTCATCAGGAAAGCTTTACAGCGTTTGTTCAGCCTGCGGTATGTTTTATTAGCTTCTCCCTTTACCATTTCATATGGTCTGGTATGATAAAGCACCTTCATGAACAGATCTCCGAACACCAGTGCATAGATGCTTTTGAAAAGCATTTCAGGCGTATATTTGAATCCCGGATTCTTTTCCAGACCGCTCAGGTTAATGGAGATGACAGGAATGTCGGGATGTCCGGCCTTTTCCAATGCCTTTCGGACAAAGCCGATATAGTTGGAGGCGCGGCATCCTCCCCCGGTCTGGGAAATAAGGACTGCTGTTTTGCTGAGGTCATATTTCCCGGATAATACAGCCTCCATAATCTGACCGATAACGATTATGGACGGATAGCAGGCATCGTTATTCACGTACTTCAGTCCCAAATCCACTGCGCTGCGTCCGGCTTTCGGCAATACGTCGATTTTAAATCCGCAGGAGCGGAAAGCTGATTCCAGCAGATCGAAGTGAAGAGGCGAGAGATCCGGGCAGAGGATCGTGTAATTTTTACGCATCTCCTCTGTGAAAATGATACGTTTATAGGAGGAGGATACGACACAGCGTTTTTCCTTCTTCTTTTCACGGACACGGATGGCGGAGAGAAGAGAGCGGATACGGATACGCGCGGCGCCCAGGTTGCTGACTTCATCGATCTTCAGGCAGGTGTATATTTTGCCGGAGCCGTTCAAAATTTCACTGACCTGATCGGTGGTGACAGCATCCAGGCCGCATCCGAAGGAATTAAGCTGAATTAAATCCAGGTCATCTCTTGTTTTTACATAGCCTGCGGCGGCATAGAGACGGGAGTGGTACATCCACTGATCCATAACCCGGAGCGGACGCTCCTCCTCATGAAGATGGGAGATGCTGTCCTCCGTCAGCACTGCCAGTCCGTAGCCGTTAATCAGCTCCGGAATTCCATGATTGATTTCCTTATCAATATGATAGGGCCTGCCGGCCAGAACAATCCCGTGGGTATGGGTTTCTTCCATCCATTTTAAAGTCTCCTGCCCCTTCTTACAGATATCCAGCCGGGCCTGCCGAAGTTCTTCCCAGGCGGCTTTTGCCGCTTCCGTAATTTCTGAAGCAGTCATTCCTTTTTCCCCGCCGAATTCCTCAATCAGCCTTGCGTTTAATATTTCAAGGCTTTCTTAGCTGAGGAACGGATTGCAGAAATTAAAGCGCCCGGACTGCAGCTCTTCCATATTGTTTTTAATATTTTCCGCATAGGAGGTAACAATCGGGCAGTTGTAGTGATTGTTTGCATCCTTGAATTCGGAACGCTCATAAGGGACGCACGGATAGAAAATAAACGGAATATTATGCTGCAGAAGCCATTTTATATGTCCGTGGACAAGCTTTGCCGGGTAGCATTCGGACTCGCTTGGAATAGATTCAATCCCCTGTTCGTAAAGCTCATGAGTCGACTCCGGAGAAAGAACTACCTGGTATTTTAATTCTGTAAAAAACGTAAACCAGAACGGATAGTTTTCGTACATGTTCAGCACACGGGGAATTCCAACAAGTCCCCGGACGGCCTCCTGGCCGGTCAGCGGCTTGTAAGAGAACAGTCGTTCATTTTTGTAGGCAAACAGGTTTGGGGCCGGATTTTTCTTTTTCTCTTTTCCAAGCCCGCGCTCACAGCGGTTGCCGGAGACATAGCGTCTGCCGCCGGAAAACTTATTGATGGTCAGCCGGCAGTTGTTTGTGCAGCCATGGCATTTTGTCATAGAGGTAGAGTATTCCAGCGCCTCCATCTGTTCTTTGGTAAGCATAGTCGTATGCTGTCCCTCATAGCGCTCTCTTGCAATCAGAGCAGCGCCGAAAGCGCCCATGATTCCGGCAATATCAGGACGGACAACTTCACATTCCGCAATTTTTTCCAGACTGCGCAGCACGGCGTTGTTATAAAAAGTACC
Source organism: Lachnospiraceae bacterium (assembly GCA_009774155.1). Lineage (GTDB taxonomy): Bacteria > Bacillota > Clostridia > Lachnospirales > Lachnospiraceae > Hominiventricola. The sequence goes on along the minus strand of VSNE01000050.1, from coordinate 7,739 downwards.
GCCCTGAACTACGATATGCTTTCCCAGGGAGGACGCGTCGGATACCTTGATGACCTTGAACAGCGCATTTTTGATGACCGAGTAGGCAAGTCCGGCAGAAATGTCGTCCACGCCGGCCCCTTCCTTCTGCGCCTGTTTTACACGGGAGTTCATAAATACGGTGCAGCGGGTTCCCAGATCAATAGGATTTTCTGCAAACAGCGCTTCCTGTGCAAAATCCTGAATGGAGAGGTTCAGGGATTTGGCAAAGGTCTCTATAAAGGAGCCGCAGCCGGAGGAGCATGCCTCATTTAACTGTACATTGTCAACCGTATGATTTTTGATGCGGATGCATTTCATATCCTGTCCGCCGATATCCAGAATGCAGTCCACCTCCGGGTCAAAAAACTGGGCGGCATAGTAGTGGGAAATGGTTTCTACTTCTCCCTCGTCCAGCATCAGCGCCGCCTTGATCAAAGCCTCTCCGTAGCCGGTGGAGCAGGAGCGGACAATACGGGCTTTTTCCGGAAGCTTTGAGAAAAGATCCTGCAGTGCGTTCAGGGTGATATGTAAAGTGCTTCCGTTATTGTTATGGTAGAAGGAATAGAGAAGGGAGCCATCCTCGCCGACTAATGCGATCTTTGTGGTAGTGGAGCCTGCGTCGATTCCAAGATAACAGTTGCCTTCATAGGAGGCCAGATCTCTTTTCTCGATTTTTGCTTTGGCGTGGCGCGCCCTGAAGTCCGCAAATTCTTTTTGGTCACAAAAAAGCGGTTCCAGCCGTTCTACCTCAAAAGCAATCTGAATCCTGTTATGCAGCCGTTCAATCATATCCTCCGCAGACATGACGGTCTCCTTCCGGGAGAGAAGAGCGGAGCCGGAGGCCGCAAACAGATGGGAGTGCTCAGGAATAATGGTATGCTCCTCATCCAGCTTCAGCGTGCGTATGAATGTCTGGCGAAGCTCTGACAAAAAGTGGAGAGGGCCGCCTAAGAAGGCTACATGCCCCCGGATCGGCTTGCCGCAGGCAAGTCCGCTGATAGTCTGATTTACCACTGCCTGAAAAATAGAAGCTGCCAAATCTTCCTTTGTTGCCCCTTCGTTAATGAGCGGCTGAATATCTGTTTTGGCAAATACTCCGCATCTGGCTGCAATAGAATACAGAGCCTTATAATTTCCGGCGTATTCGTTCAGGCCGGCGGCATCGGTCTGGAGAAGGGAGGCCATCTGGTCAATGAAGGAACCTGTGCCTCCGGCGCAGATGCCGTTCATGCGCTGTTCTACATTTCCATCCTGGAAGTAGATGATCTTTGCATCCTCGCCTCCCAGTTCAATGGCCACGTCTGTTTTCGGCGCATAGGTCTGGAGCGCTTCTGCAACTGCAACGACTTCCTGAGCGAAGGGCACATTCAGATATTCTGCCAGTGTCAGCCCGCCGGACCCGGTAATGACCGGATAGATATCTATAGGCCCCAGGGAATTCACTGCTTTTGTAAGCAGCAGCGCCAGTGTTTCCTGGATATTTGCAAGATGTCTCCTATAGTCTGAAAACAGGATATGGTTTTCAGAATCCAGAACCGCAATTTTTACAGTAGTGGAACCGATGTCGATTCCCAGACGATAACATTTGTTCATATATTCTGGCAGCTTTTCTGCCTTCACCTCACATTTTTCTTTTGTTTTTTCCTGCTATATTATATTCAGAGAAAGAATCCAAAGTCCATAAAGTTTCCGTAAAGATTCCTTACGGCCGCGCCGCCCGTGCATAATACACAAGTCCGTTGACAAAGCCTGCGGGAAAATCTATAATAAGCGTATTGTACCAGAATTTTATTTTGACGGAGAAAGGACAGCAATATGAGGTGGATTGATAAGATAGAACGCAAATATGGAAAATATGCGATCCCAAATCTGATGTATTATATTATCATCCTGTATGCACTGGGGTTTGTGGTGGAGGTGGCTTCTCCGGATCTTTATGACCAGTATCTTGCTCTGGATGCGCAGGCAATTCTGCATGGACAGATATGGAGAATTTTTACATTTATTATTCAGCCGCCCACAGGAAGCTTTATCTTCATTTTCTTTTCCCTGTATCTTTACTATATGATTGGCAAGATGCTGGAGTATCAGTGGGGAGCATTTAAATTCAATCTGTATTTTTTCTCCGGTCTGTTTCTGCATGTGCTGGTCAGCATTGGTATTTATCTTGTAACAGGACTGAATTTTTCCTATGGGACCATGTACCTGAATATGTCGTTGTTCTTTGCCTTTGCGGCATTATTTCCGGATGTACAGTTCCTGCTGTTTTTCATTATTCCGATTAAATGTAAGTGGCTGGGATATGCGAACGGACTGTATTTTGCCATAACCATTATTGCAGGATTTGTGGTGCAAATGGGAAGCCCCAGCTGGTATGCGCTGCTGAATTTTGGAATTCTGGCAGTGCCGTCCAACAGCGTGGCAGCTCTGGTTTCTTTTCTGAACTTTATTATTTTCTATCTGATGACTAAGAGAAATACATTTTCGCCAAAAGAAATGAAACGCCGGAAAACATATGAGAAAAAGGTACGCATGGCGGCGGACAGAAGCACCCATCACCGATGTGCGATCTGCGGCCGTACAGAGAAGGACGGGGAGGATTTGGAATTCAGGTTCTGTTCCAAATGCGCAGGCAATTATGAGTATTGCCAGGATCATTTGTTCAGCCATGAACATAGAAAATAAATATTATATGATTGAAAAAGGTGGCAGATGCATATCTATCACCTTTTTTTATAGGGTCACATAGGATAATAGGGAAAGAAAGAAGAGAAAGGATTTTGTAAATTGGAAAATTATCAGAGATTTTCCGGCATGCGGCCTTCCATGTCCGGCTACGACAGAATGGAAGATTTTCCGGTTGCAATGGCATATGTGCCGTGGCAGAACTGGCATACGGTGTATGATCTGGAGAGAGGCTTATCCTGCGGAACTATATTTCCGGAGTTGGATAAACCATTCCTTGGAGTGAGAGGAGGATGCAGATAATGGCAGCACAGAAACAGCCCAGCAGACAGCAGATGCTGCAGTGGGTGAACATGGTCAGCTTTGCGGTTCAGGAGGCAAATCTGTATCTGGATACCCACCCGAAGGATCAGGCTGCGCTTTCTTATTTTCAGGAGTACGCGCGTCTCAGAAATCAGGCGCTGGATGATTTTGCGGCGATGTACGGACCTCTGACTATAGATACGGCAAAAAGATGCGGAAAAATGTGGGAATGGGTGAACGAGCCGTGGCCATGGCAGGGAGGAGAATGCTAAATGTGGAATTATGAAAAACGTCTGGAATATCCGGTAAATATTACAAATCCGAATCCTTCCCTGGCTCAGGTGATTATCACACAGTTTGGCGGCCCGGATTGCAAAAAGATAGGATAACTTATTGCAGTTTTTTCTGTGCGGTGATATATTTAAGATCATATTCAAGTATCAGGAGGACAAAACCGAGAGATGAACATCATTATTGCAGGCTGCGGAAAGGTCGGAGGGGCTTTGGCCGAGCAGCTGAGCCGGGAAGTCCACGATATTACGGTTATCGATCAGAGGTCGGCTGTGATTCAGCATGTGACAAATGCGGCTGATGTAAGAGGTATTGTAGGAAATGGTGCAAGCTACAACATCCAGAAGGATGCCGGGATAGAGAAAGCGGATCTTTTGATTGCGGTAACAGATGCGGACGAGGTGAATCTGCTCTGCTGCCTGATTGCCAAAAAGGCAGGCGGATGTCAGACGATTGCCCGGGTGAGGAATCCTGTCTATCACCAGGAAATCAGCCATATTAAGGAGGAACTGGGGCTGTCTATGATTATCAATCCCGAGTGGGCGGCAGCCATGGAGATTGCGCGGCTTCTGCGTTTTCCTTCCGCCATTGAGATTGATACATTTGCCGGAGGAAGGATCGAGCTGCTCCGGTTCCGTATTGACGCGTCGAATCCGCTTTGCAGGCAGCAGATAAAAAATATATCTGCACTGTCAAAATGCGAGGTTTTGATCTGCATCGTGGAACGCGACGCACAGGTTCTGATTCCGGATGGAGATATGGAATTAAAGGAGAACGATACCATCTCTATTGTGGCCTCTCCCATGAATGCGAGCAGGTTTTTCCGTCTGATCGGCATTGAGACGAATCAGGTAAAAAATACAATGATTATCGGAGGAGGAAGGCTTTCCTTTTATCTGGCGCGCAAGCTTTTGGATATGGGCATTGCGGTTAAAATTGTTGAAAAGAACAGAGAGATCTGCGGGGAGCTGTGCGAGCTGCTTCCCAAAGCAATGATTATCTGCGGGGACGGTACGGATCAGGAGGTTCTGGCAGAAGAAGGACTGGCAGAGGCAGAAGGCTTTGCCGCTCTTACGAATATGGACGAGGAGAATGTGATGCTTTCCCTCTATGCAAAGAGCATGAGCAGGGCGAAAAAGATTACGAAGGTTAACAGCAATACATATGACTCTATTATTGCGACGCTCGATATCGGAAGCGTGATTCATCCGAAGCATATTACGGCGGAAAGCATTCTGCAGTATGTACGGGCCATGCAGAATTCTATCGGAAGTAATGTGGAGACACTGTACCGTCTGGTAGAAGGACGGGCAGAGGCTCTGGAGTTTATTATCAGGGAGCGGGGAGAGGTTACGGATATTCCTCTGCAGAATCTGGAGCTTAAATCTCATATGCTTGTATGCGCTATCCACCGGAACGGAAAGATTATTATTCCCAAAGGCCCCGACTGCCTGAAGGCGGGGGATTCTGTTGTAATCATTACCACAGGCTGCAGTGAACTGAGAGATATCAGGGACATCCTGAAAAAAGCGCATAATACATCCGCGGTACGCTAGAGGAGGATGGAAAATAGGTTATGAATCTCAGAATGATACGTTATATTGTGGGAAGCGTAATACAGATAGAAGCAGCCTTTCTGCTGCTTCCGGCGCTGACCGCTTTGATTTATCAGGAAAGCTGTATATGGGTGTTTCTGGGAGTGGCATTGTTCTGCCTGCTTGGCGGCCATCTGCTGAAAGGAAAAAGGCCGGAAAATACAGCTATTTTTTCATCCGAGGGATATATCAGCGTGGCGCTCTGCTGGATTATGCTGAGTATCTGCGGAGCGCTCCCCTTTTATTTCAGCGGATATTTTCCGAATCCGGTAGACGCGCTGTTTGAGATTGTATCAGGCTTTACGACTACCGGAGCAACGATCCTGTCGGATGTGGAGATTCTTCCACGCTCGATTCTGATGTGGAGGAGCTTTTCTCATTGGATAGGCGGTATGGGAGTGCTGGTTTTTATGCTGGCCATTCTGCCGATGGCCGGAGCCTCCAGTATGTATCTGATGCGTGCGGAAAGCCCGGGGCCTTCTGTGGGAAAGCTGGTCCCCAAGGTTCGCAGCACAGCTAAAATTTTGTACATTATTTACTTTTTTATGACCGTTGCCGAGATGGTTTTTCTGGTTTTTGCGGGATGTCCTTTATTTGATTCTGTTAATCTCTCCTTTGCAACAGCCGGAACCGGAGGCTTTGGCGTTCTGAACAGCAGCGCCGGGGATTATAATGCAGCCATTCAGGTTATTCTTACCGTGTTTATGATTCTGTTTGGCGTGAATTTTAATGTGTATTTTTTGATTTATTCAGGTAATACCCGGGAAGCGCTGCAGTGCGAGGAAGCCCGGACATATTTCGGAATTATAGGGATATCGACTCTTCTGATTGCAGTCAATACATTTCCGATGTTTGCCAATTTTGGAGAGACGATTCTTCATGCCGCCTTTCAGGTAGCGTCTATCATTACAACGACCGGGTTTTCCAGTACGGATTTTGATCTGTGGCCGGAGTTTTCCAGAACGATTCTGGTTATTTTGATGTTTATCGGCGCGTGTGCAGGCAGTACAGGCGGCGGAATCAAGGTTTCCCGTATTGCCATTATGGTAAAAACAGTGGCAAAGGAGCTGTCCTTTATCATACATCCAAGGAATGTAAGGAAAACCCGCTTTGAAGGAAAGCCGGTGGAGCATGAGGTGCTTCGATCCATTAATGTTTTTCTTGTTTCTTATCTTATAATTTTTGTATTGTCCACTTTGATTGTATCGCTGGACAATCTGGATGGAATCACCAATTTTACCGCGGTGGCATCTGCAGTGAATAATATTGGTCCGGGGCTTGCAAAAGCGGGATCGACACAGAATTTTTCCATATTTTCCAATCTGTCCAAGATGGTATTAATTTTTGATATGCTTGCCGGCAGACTGGAGATTTTCCCGATTCTGATTCTGGGCAGTCTGTGTGTCAAGAAGAGGCACTGGAACTAATTCGTACATGGACTGCGGTAGTAGATACGGATAGTTCCGTCTTTCCGGGAAAACAGAATCTTTGAGATCAAGGATTGCAGAATTTCATTTTTTGCAGCTTCTGAAAGAAGCGGGCTGCAAAGCAGCACAGGAAGCTCGGAAAAATCTATGGTCGTTGAAAGGCCGGAGGCAGGAATATATTTCCTGCCCTTTTTTTGTTCCTTTGCAGGAAGAGTGAAGGTAATCCGCCGCATTGGAAGGCGAGATAAATCCTCGGACAATTTCTGAAGGACTGCTTTGTTGATTACGGACAGAGAAATACTGTGGCTTTGGGAGCATTGTCCGCGGGTATATCTGCAGCACTGAAGCGTCTCTCCTTTTTGGGTCCTAGTCAGCGTGGCGCCGCACAGGCTGCACCGGACCAGCCCGCGGAGCATAAATGAGGAAGCTGCGCCGCCAAACTGAGAGCTGTGCTTTTTTTGGGTAAGCTGCAGAAGTTCCTGGGCGGAGCGGAATACCTCTTCGGAAATCAGGGGAGGATGAAGGGCCGGAACAACAGACATGGGGCTTTCAGGATACGGTCCGGACAGACGGCGTCTTTGCATTCCCAGGTAGACAGGATTGCCCAGAATATACCGGATGCTTCTGGCTTCAAATGCGTTGCCCCGGACAGTGTTTACTGCCATCTGATTCAGCTTTTCAGCAATCTGACGGCAGGACATTCCCTGAAGAAAATCGGAAAAAATCATTGGGATGAAAGGGGCAGTGGACGGGTCCGGATCATACCGTTCGTTCCCCGTCCGATACCCAAAAGGCGGAGGACACACGATACCGCCCCGGGAAAATTTTTCGTTCATGCCCCGACGCACCTCCTGTGCCAGATTAATGGAATAATATTCATCCATTGCCTCCAGCAAAGCCTCGATCAGAATAGAGGTGGGGTCGTCCGATAACTGCTCCGTAATGGAAATGACATCAATTCCATACTCCCGGCGCAGCTTGGATTTGTAAAAAATACTGTCCTGACGGTTTCTGGCAAAACGGGAAAATTTCCAAAGGAGCATCTGATCAAAGGGCTTTGGGGTTTGGCCGGCTGTCCGGATCATATTAAGAAATGCAGGACGGTTGTCGGCGCTTCTGCCGCTGATGCCCTCATCAATGAAAATATACTGCTCCAAAAGCCTAATCCGGTTTCGATCGGCATATTCCTGAATCCGCTTGCGCTGGCTGTCAGGGGAGAATTCAATCTGATCCTCCGTGGATACCCGGATGTAGGCGGCAGCGGTAGATAGGTATTTGTTTTCCATAGAATAAGCTCTTTCTGAGAGAAAAGGATTATTCTCAGTATATTCATGGAAGGGATTTTGTATGTTTTCGGGAAAAGGGTGAAATTTGCGAGAATTTTACTTTCTTTTTTTTATGAGGTATGCTACAATAT